>DASRBR010000587.1:0-7330 GCA_035653495.1 Verrucomicrobiia bacterium | reverse complement strand
TCACCAGCGAAAAAATGGGGAACAGCAAAATCAATGGGAGAAGCAGGCGTTTCATTTTCAAATCATCGGCTCATCAGCGAACAGCCACGCGGTTCGGAGATCGCGGCGCGTCCCAGCAGTTCAAACCCCGCGCCGCACCGGACGCCCAAATCTTCAGTCTGTATCGCCATCACCGAATAAACATTCGCCAAATCAAAAATGCGAATCAACCCCGTTCCGCCCTCGCCTACTTCACAGCCTGTCTCCGGTGAAATGATTTGCGCCCGGGCCCATGGCGGGAATTGAAAGACTCGCGCCGTTGATTTGCTTCTTGCAATGTCGTAAGCCTGCGAACTCAATTCACTCATGCCGTATTCGCAGATGATGTGACTGGCGGGAATACCAAGCAACCGGGTAATGAGCGCGTGCAGTTCCGTCTTGGCAAGGGCACGGGACCGGCCTTTGTAACCCCCGGTTTCCAATACGCGCGAATCTGCCGGCAGGCGCAACGACAAACCGTTTTCATCAAGATGATCCAGCAGGTGAACAAAATTGAAAGCAGTGCCAAAAAGCATGACGCGCTGCTTTTTCGCGATGGCTTCGCGCAAAGCGTTGACAGTCGCGTTCAAATCAACTTCCCAAATACCATCGCCTTTGACGAAGCCTGTGAAGAGCGAATTATTGGAACCGAATCGGCATCGGATGCAATGGAACATGTGAACCAATGACGAATGGGTCGCCTGTCTTGCCGAAGGCGTGAGAAACAGCCAGCGATGCGCTTCATCATCGGACGTTTCAGTATCACCACTGTTTAAAAAATTCGCCTCAAACCAGGCCAGCAGCGAGGCTTCGTAAAGGGCCAGCGAATCGGCGGAATGAAAATGCCGGCTGGGGCGTTGCTCTGTCGTGCCGCTGGAATGAAAAACGTGGGTGCGTTGCCCAACCAGCAAACTCGTCAGTTCCAGTTCCTTGAAACCAGCCGTGAGCATTGCGGGAATCTCTGACCAATGCTTCAACTTTTCCGGCGTGACTTTGCGCGCTTCACAAAATTTGCGGTAGGGAGCGATCTCTGAAAATTGCATCGAAAAAAGCGCGAGCGCCAAACGGTTAAATACCGCGTCATCCGCACGCGTTCCAGCGACGAACCTGGCTAAATCGCGCGAGCCGATGAATTCGCGCAGATGCGAGGTGAAATCCGCAAACGTGGATGTCGGGGCAATGGTAATCATGCGCGGTTTTATGTATGGACGGCTGGTTTTCCGCTACAGCCGAAAGTCATTTTCGGTTGGGTGCAATGAATTGTCGAGGGGGAAAGTTGAAGAAATCGCGAAACCAGGCCGGGAGCGATAAAAAGCTTTATTTCGCCGTCTTTTTCGCTTACGGTGACGGACACTGAACTTCTTCGCCGGTTCGCCATTCCGGGAGTTCAGTTCGGATTGGGTTTTATGAAGCTGCTGATTTTTGCCCATACGCCGCCACCGCATCACGGCCAGAGTTACATGGTCCAGTTGATGCTGGAAGGTTTTGGCGGAGACCAGCGAAAAGTCCGCAGGCGCGCGGCAGCTCCTTCGCCCCACGGCATCGAGTGCTATCACGTCAATGCCCGGGTTTCCAAGGAATTGGAGGACATCGGCGGCATTCGCACCGGCAAACTTTTTCTCTTGTTCGGCTATTGTTTGCAGGCCATCTGGTGCCGCTTCCGCTATGGCGTCACGACGATGTATTACATTCCCGCTCCGGGAAAACGTTCCGCGCTCTATCGCGATTGGCTGGTGATGTTGCTTTGCCGTCCATTTTACAAAAAAATCATCCTTCACTGGCACGCGGCTGGTCTTGGCAAATGGCTTGAGACGAATGTCCAGATCTCCACACGCACGCTGACATATCATCGCCTGCGCGATGCCGACCTCAGCATCGTCCTGTCGCGCTATAACCGCGCCGACGCCGAAAAGCTTCTGCCCAGGCAAATCCGTGTCGTCAGCAACGGCATTCCTGACCCTTGCCCGGAATTTGACCAAAAAATCCTGCCGCGCAAGCGCGCGCGTTTGCAGGCTCGCATGAAGTTGCATGGCGGACAGCCCCTTACGCCTGCCGATTTGCAGAACACCGGCGGCGATCCGCATGTTTTCAAGGTGCTTTATCTCGCGCATTGCACCCACGAAAAAGGGCTTTTCGATTCCATCAACGGCGTCCTTCTTGCGAACCAAAAGCTTTCCGCGGCCAATTCCCCGTTCACCATGCGCCTGATGGTCGCCGGCAGCTTTCCAAAAGCGGACGAGCGGGCCGAATTCGAGCGGATCGCATCGACGCCGGAGGCCATCAAGGGTGTGCAATTGCTGGGCTTCATCTCCGGCGCGCAAAAAGAGGAAATGCTGCGCGAGGCGGACTTCTTTTGTTTTCCGACTTATTATCAAAACGAAAACCAGCCGGTGAACCTCATCGAAGCGATGGCATTCGGCCTTCCCATCCTCACCACGCGCTGGCGTTCGATTCCCGAATTGTTCCCGCCCAACTACCGCGGTCTGGTGGACATCCGTTCGCCCGGGCAAATTTCCGATGTGTTGATCGCGGCCTTGACCGGCGAAACCGCCGAGGCATTTCGTGAAATTTTCCTGCGGCAATTTAATCTCGAACAATATCTCGCCGCATTGGCCGATGCCTTTCGCAGCGTGGAATCAGCAGACGTTTCCGCGCCCCACCCTTACCTGCGCAATCGACCCAGCGCTGCAAACCTGCCGCAATCGCGTTGAGCTAATCCCAATTGACACTCCTTTGAATGGAGCGAACCGATGGAATCGCAGTCCGTATTCACGTTCATTGCGTGTTTGACTGATTCAATATCTGCTCAATCAAACTCAGCGGCACTTTGTGGCCGAACTCCACTTTGCCGATTTTCCGCGCGAGAACGAATTTGATTTCGCCGCCGCTGACTTTTTTATCCAGCTTCATCGCGATGAAAAGCTTGTCCAATTGCGCCCGGCTGAAACGCGCATGCGTCGGCAATCCCGCGCGCTCAAACAAGGCCTCAATCCGCTGCGCTTCATCCTCCGGCAATCCAAGCACCTCATGCGACAACCGCGCCGCGGCGACCTGCCCGATGGAAATCGCCTCACCATGCAGATATTTGCCGTAACCGGAAATGGCCTCCAACGCGTGCCCAATCGTATGGCCGAAATTCAGGATTGCGCGCAAACCGCTTTCCGTTTCGTCCTGGCCGACCACATCAGCTTTGATTTTGCAACAACGGGCAACGACGTCCTCAAGCACGCTTGCGTCTTTTTTCAGCAACTGCGGCATGTCACGTTCCAGTTGCTCGAACAACGCGGCGTCGTAAATGATTCCGTATTTAATCACCTCGGCAAGGCCGGCGCGATATTCGCGCGCGGGCAACGACTTGAGCGTGTCCAAATCGCACAAAACCAATCGCGGTTGATGAAACGCGCCGACGAGATTTTTGCCTGACTTGAGATTCACGCCCACCTTGCCGCCCACCGAGCTGTCCACCTGCGCGAGAAGCGTCGTCGGCACTTGCACGAACGCGATGCCGCGCAGATACGTCGCCGCGACGAACCCGGCCAAATCACCCACCACACCGCCGCCCAGCGCGACGATGAACGACTTGCGCTCCAATCGCGCACCGGCGAGCTGGTTGTAACAGGCCTCAACGATCTTCATGCTCTTTGCCTTTTCGCCGGCGGGAATGGTGATGAGGAACGGCTCGAAACCGGCGCTGGCCAGCGAGCGCTGCGCGGCCTTGGCGTAACGCGGTGCGACGTTCTTATCTGAGATGATGGTGCAACGTTTGCCAAGCGAAAGTCCCGCGCAGTTCGCTCCCAACTCAGCCAGCAACCCGCTGCCGATCTGGATTTCGTAACTGCGATTCCCCAACGGGACGTTTACCGTGCGCATGGCATAGCTTACGAATCAAAAGCCCGCGCCGGCAAGCGTATGTGCGAGGCTGGGCATGATTCGAATTTAGAGGATTGATTACGGCTGGGCTGAGTTCGCATATTCCCGATACATCTTAGCCACGTGCGCCTGTTTCGCGTCGCCTTCGTGCAGGTAAAAACGATAACGGAACGTGACGCTTTGGCCGGCGGGAATCTTCATGTCACCGGCGTGTTCGGGTTTTTTCTCGAATTCATGCACGCCAAACGGATTGGCGGCAAACAATCCATAATCGCGCACATGCCACGTCGTCGGATGCCGCGGATTGGCCGGATTATCAAAAATCGCAACACCCACTATTTTGCCATCCACCGGCCCGTAATAATCCACCCAATCGGCACTTTTGCCCCAGGTTTTTTCGTCGCGCACGCCATTGCTGTTCACGATGTGACCCTTGCCCGCCTTGTTCTTCCATTTGAGCTTCATCGATTCGGCCAAACGCATCGCCATTGTGCCCTCCTTGCTGTCGTCGAATGTCACGTCGCCATTGGACGCGTGAATGGTGACATCAAAATCGAACAACACGCCGTTTGGAGCGTTCCAGACGCGGAAGGTGCGGTCGTCGGTGCAAACCACCGCTCCATTGGTCGAGACCCATTTGTCGCGCGAACGGATGACACCCGATTTTTCACCCGATTTAAGTTCGGTGAAACCGTCATGAACGATTTTGCAATAGCCTTCGGCCTCCGACCAAAAATCAAGCCCATTCACGCTCCCGTGCGCGAACCAAAGCGAGTGGTGGTGCGGATGGTCGTGCTCTTCACCGGGAAATTCTTCCTGCGGCCAATGGCGCGTCATGGCCAAACCTTCCGGCCCGATCACCGGATAAAAATAGGGCCGCGGCACGTTTTTGTAATGATATTCCGTGAACAGTTTTCCATTGAGTTCAACGCGGACAACGTTCGATTCCTGAATGATTTTGACGCCGCTGGTCGGATCATTCTTTTGAGTTGTGGAGCAAGCGGTGAGAACCAATGCCATCAGGACGCTAATAAGGCAGAGTGTGTTCGACGAGACGCCGAACACGGCACGCGTGACGCGTGCGGTCCCCGAACTGCTATCACGGTTCCATTTTCCTTCCGATTGGCAAATTTGTTTTATACGGGCAAACATGAAAAGCTCACGTTTTTGGAGTGTGGATTCCGTTAGAATCAAAAATCAACGCCTGGTCATCTCTCAGCCAGCCGACGCGCATTGCGGGGTCTTCCACCTGCAACCAGTTGTCCTTATGGTCGAGCACCTGCAATTCCGCGCCATCGCGCACCTTGTAAACGCCGGGCGATTCGTCCAGTGGGCCGTTTCGCACGTCGGCTTCGCCCGTCACAACAATGGCCGAAGGCGTAAGGTATTCGAGATACAAGGCAAGGCCGAAGCAAAGTCCCAGCAAAATGGTCGCGCCGCCAGTTGCCAAAATATAATTTTTCAAGCGAGCCCTTAGCTCAGTCTTCCACTGACAAAACGCGAGCAGGATAAAAAATGACCAAAACGCAATGGCGGTCAACACTGTCCATTCGTTCAAACTCAGGCTGCTGAGAAAATCGCGCAAATGATCGCTGTGATACGGCGCGCCGCCGCGGGCGCGAACGCGGGCGAGTTGAAGATTCGCGCGCAGCTCATGGTCGCGCGGGGCGAGCCGTTCCGCTTGTCGATAGGACGCAATCGCGCGACCGATTTCTCCAAGCTTGAAAAAAGCGTTCCCGCGATTGAAATAAATCGCTTCTGAGACATCTCCGCTTGCCAGCAATTTGTCATACCCGCTGACCGCGTCGCCGTAACGGCCCTCCTCATACAGCTTGTTTGCGGAATCAAAGTCCGTTGAAACATCGCGCGCGGAAACATTCAACGCCACAAGCGCAAGTAACAAAACCATGAGCGATGTTCCCATGCTGGTCAATCGTGCCGTTTGTTTCACGTTCAAGCTTTTCAATTCATTCAGCGCGCCTTCCACGCGCGAGATAAGCGAGACCAGTTCGGCATTGCTGGTTTCGTGCGCATAACGCGCCTGGTTGCACATTTGAAACAGTTCGCGCAACTCCTCCAGTTGCGAATCCGATACGCCGATTGGGCGCAGATGCTCGTCCAGCACGGCTTCGGTGATCGCCGATGCGGGCAAGTCGAGCCGTTCACCCAATTGCTCCTGCAAAAGATGAAACATCATGGCAAAAAACGTTTCCACTTCGCCCGCGTTCGCCGCCCTGTGCAGTTCCTTCAATCCGGTACGAATCGTCCGCTCGACCTGTCGCTGCCGGCGCAGGCGGGGATTGTTCGCCAATCGCTCAGCCTGCTTGCGCCGAATGAGCAGCCCTGCCCACGCTAGCACGGGCACGGCCTGCAACGCGAGGAACCACGGCCGCCAGACCAGCGGTTGCGAAAGCTGCGTCACCGCGCCGATGCGCGCCTTGATGGGCGACACATCCTGCACGGCAGGCGGGTTATCGCTGGAATTTCCGCTCGCCAAACTCGGCGGTGGCAACGACGCCGCGCTTGGCCGCACAATCAACGGGACCGCCGGATGCGAAAGCGTTTGGTAAGATTTGCGGTCGGGATCGAAATAAGTGAAAACGAACGGCGGCAATTCCTTCACGTCCAAGTTTTGCGGCACAACGGTCAGCGCAAAATGATTCGTGCCGGAAATGGCGAGCGGATCATCCGGCGCGGGCGCAAATTCGCTGGTCGGAGGGTAAGCTTTGAACTGGTCCCAGCCCATTTGCGCCGGCAAGCGAACGCCATCCAACGCGCCGCGTCCGCCAATGTCCACCTTGACAGTTATGGGGTCGCCCACCGCGACATTGGTCGGGCTCACGTTCACGGTCATCGAATAATTTCCAACCGCGCCGCTGAAACCGGGCGGAACATTTTCGGTGGGCAAAGGAAGCGACTGGATGGTCACCGGCGCATTCGTAAGCGTGACGTGCTGCGCACGGGTGGCCCGGCCAAAGAAATCTATCGGGCCGAACAGAAGATTCATGCCGGCCTGGGCGGAGCCAAGGGTCAATGTGCCGACCTTCGCCGCGGTGAACGTCATCACCAGGGGAAGCACCGTGTATCGAACATTCCCGATGCGTGTCTCGTGCTGCTGGGCTTGCACCATCTTGCCCATGGTGAAACCTTCCGCGTCCGGCGGCGTTTGTTGAAAGTCGCTGATTTTCACCACGCCCTCGCGAAGATATAATTGAAGTTCGGTGCGGATGATTTCACCGACATAAACATTGGTTTTCGGAATCTCCCAGCGCAGAAAGGCGGGGCTATCGGAATTGACACCTGCTGGCGACGCCGCGGCTTTACCAACGGTCAATCGGACCGGATCGCTTTTGCAAACCTGGCCGCCGATCGTCGCGGTCATGGGCGGAATGATGAAAACCCCCGATCTCGTCGCGGTCACGACGAACGTGTGCGTGATTTT
>DASRBR010000586.1:0-2976 GCA_035653495.1 Verrucomicrobiia bacterium | reverse complement strand
AGAGCAAACGCATCGGCCCGCGGCTCGCCTGCATGGCAAGGATCAAATTTTCGCGCATGGACAAATGCGGCACCAAACCCTCGGTCTTGCGGTCTTCCGAGCAAAACGCGAGGCCGTGGCGGATCGCCTGGCGCACCGAGCGGATGGAAACTTTTTTGCCGGCGATCAAAACTTCTCCCGTGTCGGGCGTCTCGATGCCAAAGCACAATTTCGCCGTTTCCGTCCGGCCCGAGCCGAGCAGGCCGGCCAGCCCGAGCACTTCGCCCGACGCAATCTCCAGATCGAACGGCTGCATCAGGCCGCGTTTGCCCAGGCCCCGCGCCTGCAAAAACACATCGCGCCTGGCCGTCTGCGGCGAATCTTCACGCAGATGCTGCATCTCCTCGAATTCGCGCCCAAGCATGGCGCTGATCAATTTGAGCCGCGGCAATTCGCTCGCGCGATATTCGCCGACAAATTTTCCGTTCCGCAGCACCGTGATGCAATCGGACACGGCATAAACCTGGTCGAGAAAATGAGTCACAAAAACGATCGCCATCCCTTGCTCGCGCAAACGCCGCAAAATCTGGAAAAGAAATTCCACTTCACGCTCGTCGAGGCTCGAGGTCGGCTCGTCCAAAATCAAAACTTTCGCCTGCACATCCAACGCACGCGCGATGGCGGCCATCTGTTGCACGGCCATGGAACAGGACGCAAGCGTTCGGCCCACGTCCAAATCCAGCCCGAGCCGCGCGAGCGCAGCCTTTGCGCGGCGTTTGATTTCGCCTTTGCGCAAAAAACCGAACCGGCGCGGTTGTCTGCCGAGCAAAATGTTGTCCGCAAGCGAAAGCGTGGGGATGAGATTCACTTCCTGATAGACGGTGCTGATGCCGATCATTTCCGCTTCGCGCGGCGAACGGGGGGTGATGTTTGCGCCCGCGAACTGGATGGTCCCGCTGTCCGGCACGTGGACACCGGTGAGCACCTTGATCATCGTGGATTTTCCCGCGCCGTTCTCGCCCATGAGCGCGTGAACTTCTCCGGAGCGCAAAGTGAGCTCGGCGGCATCGAGCGCCTTTACGCCGTGAAAGGTCTTGGTGATGTTTTGCGCTCGAAGGATGATTTCGCTCATTTGGATTTACGAAAGCTGCGCAATTCGCATCAGGGCAAAATGCATCGCCGTCCCCCTCACCCCAGCCCTCTCCCCAAGGAGAGGGTGAACCGTTCTGCTCCGCTGGAAGTGAAACTTCGTCACAGGTTTTCGCCATTCTGGATGAAATTGACTAATGCGGTGATTGCAACAGGCACTCTTATATTTTCCGTATTGTGAATACGCTCTCCCTCTCCCCGGGGGAGAGGGTCGGGGTGAGGGCGAGCGTAAAATCAATCCGGTCTGTGCGCTTTCCAGATGAGCCTGAAAGTAGTTCATTTGCCCGCCTGCTCCGCCTTGCCGGTGACTGATTTGATGTACGCGACTTCCTTCGCATCGTAAGGCGTGCCGTCCGCGCGGAAAATGTCATGAAACCAGACCGGCGGCTCGTTCGTGTACGTCTTCGTCCACGAATCCCAGGGATAAATAGTCTGCGTCTTGCCGTTCACAAAGCCCCAATTGATCGCGCCGACCTTTTGTTCCTTCAGATAACCCATGACGGGATTGAACGTGCTGCCGTTTGGCCGCGCCATGTATTCGGTGCAGACAATGGGACGGTTGAATCGCCGCAAATCTTCCACGCAGCGCTTCATCTCTTCGAGCGGGCCGTAATCGTGAAAGCTGATGATGTCCGAATTGTCGAAAATGAATTTTTCCATCGGCAGCAATTTGTCCGTGACGCCCCAGCGGCCACGTTCCCAAACGCCGGCGGTGAGCGGCTGCGATGGATTGACTTCACGCGCCCAGGCGAACGATTTTTTCAACAGCATCAATGCCATCTCCGCCTTGTTGGGTAATTCCTGCTTCACGTAGGCGGGCACGTTGGGATTGTCCGGCTCGTTGAAAAGGTCCCACGCGACCACGCGCGAGTCATCCTTAAATCGGCCGATGACGCCCTGGACGTATGGCTTCAATTCATCCTGGCGCGCCGGGTCCTTGAGGATTTCCGCGCCGGGGCTTTGCACCCAGCCGGAATTATGGACGTGCGGCACGGGGTCGTGTTGCTTGCCGAGATGTGGGTTCGGGTCCCAAACGGCGTCGAGCGGCACAAAAATCACGCCGATGTGGTGCTTGTCCGCGAGTGCGAGAAACATATCCATGCGCTCGAGAAAAGCTTTGGGGTCCTGCGTCCAGAGCAGGTTGTGCAGAAAAATGCGGATGGTGTTGAAACCCAGTTGTTCGGCCCAGCCGAGTTCGCGGTCAATCGTCAACGGATCAAAAGTCTCAGCCTGCCACATTTCGAGCTGGTTGATGGCGGTGCTGGGCGAGTAATTGCATCCGACCATCCATGGCCGGTTGGTGTACCAGGCATTGGCCTTTTCGGGCGACCATTGTTGCGCGTGGAGAGTCGCGACACAGGCGAGCAGCGCGATCGCCGTTAGTGCCAACGGCACCCGGGTGCATCTCATCACTGTTTTTAAGGAGCAGGTGTGGCTCAGGATGCGCAGGCGACTGGAAAGTCGCCTGAACCCGCAGGCTGGAAAGCCTGCGCCACGTAGCGCAGACATTCTTGTCTGCGGGTTGTGGGGACTTTCCAGTCCCCTGTCCAGAAACAATCCTGGGAGCCATTGGCGACCGTGCTCAAACCATCGTTTTTGCATATCAATTCTGTAAATGAATTTGACCGCCCGCAACGGCGTGGAATTCAGCCGATTTTCTAACAGGGGGTCACGCAAATCTCAATGGCATATTGTGGCCACACGGCCGTCGACAGGAATGCGCAGTTTTCGCGTGTGAACTGGCTTGTTTTCAACTTCGAAGAAGTTGAGGCGCAAAGCCCAAGGTTGCCCGTCAGCGGGCTACCTTGGGAAAAGGGCCAAAGTGGATTCTCAACTTCGAAGAAGTTG
>DASRBR010000585.1:0-3733 GCA_035653495.1 Verrucomicrobiia bacterium | reverse complement strand
GACCGGCGATGTGCATCTGGGCGACGCGTTCGATGGGAATGTTATCGAGATATTCGAACGGATCAAACCCGTGATTGAATGACGAAACGTAAATATTGTTAACGTCCAGCAGGATGCCGCAATCGGCACGCTCAACCACTTCCGCGAGGAACTCCCATTCCGTCATTTCCGAAACGTGAAACTCCGCGTAACTGCTCACGTTCTCGACGGCAATGGGCAATTCCAGAAAATCCTGCGCCTCGCGGATTTTTTGCGCGGCGACTTTCACGGCGGCAAACGTGTAAGGCATCGGCAGCAAATCATGCGTGTAACGGCCGTCCACGCTGCCCCAGCAAAGATGGTCCGAAAGCCATGGCGTTTTTGTGCGGCGAACCAGACGCTTGAGTTTCTTCAGGTGCTCGCGGTTCAACGGCTCCGCCGAGCCGAAGTACATGGAAACCCCATGCTGAACGACGCGATATTGTTCGAGGATTTTGTCGAGAATTTCCAGCGGCCGCCCCCCTTCAACCATGAAATTTTCGGAAATGATCTCGAACCAGTCCACCACCGGTTTTTCCTTGAGGATATGCCGGTAATGCGGGATGCGCAGGCCGATGCCGATGCCGTAATCGGTGAACGCATTGAAACGATTGGCGGGCATCGGAGGAAAGTTCCGGGTTCAAGGTTCCGTGTTCCGAGTTCGAAAAACCAGCGCTCGAAAATCTAAACAACCCGGAACCCGGAACCCGGAACTCGGAACTTAGGATTTTTTCTCCTTTTCCTTCTGCATCTTCTCCCACTTCTTGATGTCGGCCTTGGTGATATGGCAGCCGCCTTTGCCTTTGCAACTGTTCTTGAATTTGCAGGTGTGCTCGTCGGTCTTGCAACCGCCAAGCCCCTTGCAATCGTTCGTGCCGGCGCAATCGGAAACTTTCGGCACTTTCTTGGCCGCCTTGCCGGGCGAGGTCGCGCTGTTCTTGGTCGATCCGGCGTCGTCGCGTGCGCGAGCTTGATGGACCGTAGCGCCGCTGAGCAGGCCGGTGATGGCGATGGTTGCGATAAGTCTGTTTGTGGTGCGTTTCATGTGATTAGGATGTTGGCTGACATTTCTTTAATAGAGCACACCAACCCCGCGCCTGTTCAAGAGGAAAATGAGCCCTGAAACCCCGCAGGGCGAATCTCAGTTTGTTGCAATTTCCGCGTTTATGCCGCTCCTACGGAGCTTGCCCATTTTTCGCCCGCGTACTACAAAGAGGTCGCTCCTACGGAGCTGGGGAAAGCAAGTCCATCCTCGAGCTCCGTAGGAGCGCCATATTTGTAGCCACGCCCGAATTGAGAAACTTCAAGCTCCATAGGAGCGACATAAACTCGGTGATTACCTGCTGGCTTCGCGAAACTGAGATGCGCCCTAAGCCGAAATCCCAAGCCAACCTATAGTGAGCAGCAACAGTCTCACCATCACATCGCCTTCGCTTCGGTCAACCACCCAATCGTGCGACCTTGAAAGTGAAGCGTGTAAAATTGGCCGTTGACGTTCTTCGGATCCGGCGAGTTGGTGTCGAGATTGACCGTGGTTTGCACGTCCGGGCGGATGATGACCGGGAAACGGATGGGTTGATGATAAACCGTTTGCGCTTCTATCATGTAATTTCCCGCCGGCAACAACTCCAGCGTGGCATCGTCACCTGCCACGCCATAATGATTGGGCACGTACTTGACGATGCGGTGCGAGGCCAAATCAATGATCGTGTAACCGGTGTGCGGAAAATGACGGACAGAATTCTCATCCCAGCGCGTTTCTGTCGGCGTGTTGACAAGCAGAAAACCATGCGTGCCCAAATCGCTGCCATCGCTGTTCGGGGGGATCGTCGCCACAGGCGTGGCATCGCCAACACGGGGTTGCGAAGCGCACGAGGCGCAAAATAGGGCTGCTGCAAATGCAAGGGAACAAAGAGGCAACCGGCGAAGGGCGGATACAACAAAATTTTTCGTTTTCATAACGGCTTTAGCACCTCCACTGTAGCAACAGGACGATGGCAAACAAATGGGGTGCTGCCCCGCTCCAAATGGGGCGTCTGAAGAATTTGGGATTTACGATTTATGATTGACGCGCGAATTTTTGACAGAATTTACAGAATGAACAGAATAGCTAGTCGTTTAAAAATTGCGTGAATTCTGAGCATTCTGTCCAAAAAAGCAGAGCAGGGGCCTGTTACCATCCATCCGCGCGTAAATCGTAAATTGTAAATCGGAAATTCTATAATCACTTCTTTTGCGACTGGCCTTCGGCTTCGCAATAGGCAATGCCAGGTTCCAAGAGGCGCAGATGCCATCCGCCCATGCGGCGCGTTGGCGGCGTGGTGAGTCCTTTGGCTTTCGTCATTCCTCCAATGCGGAAGATGTTGCTCAGCATGATCGGCGGATTGAACATCGAAGGAACCAGCACCGCTTCGCGGCCGGGATTGTTGTACAAAGTGCGGAGAATTGTGTCCTGCATTTTAAAATCGTCCATACGCGAGTTCCTTTCTATTCGTTTGGATGAACCTTTGCTGCATCTTAAGAATAGAAAAAGCCGCCAAATTCGGCAATGGAAAAAGAAAATTGCGAATGAGCGATTATGCGGCTTTGCGGCCAATCACCGGATTGTTCCTGACCCACCGAGGGCGGAATCGGTTTTAGCCTCCATCTTTTTGGACATGATATCCGGGCGGTCGCGCACCAAGGGCGACACAATGCCCGCACTTACAAGATAAACCCACGGCGCCAATGACTGCTCCTGCTTGAGCTTGTCCTGCAGTTTGCTGTCAGTCGGCCCATCAGCAGCAACGGCCACCGTCACGTAATAATTTTCTTGCGGCGTTTTGGAACCGATTTTCAGCGTGTAAGTGAAATGGTCGAACGTTTCAATCGTTGCGATTTTCGGCTGGTCCAATCCACTTCCTGCGGGAGCAGGAGCGGTGAGGACATCCATGAATGTATAATACGACAACATCCTGCCCAAGGTGTTGATCAAATCCGTGTCGAGTGTCTCGCCCGGTTTGGCGGCGTCCTGCTTCCACGGTGCTGATTCGGCCTCACGCGAAACTTTCCAAGAGTTTTCCGCTGCTGGCGAAGCGAGCGCGATGGATTTGATGTGCTCAACGCGTATGAAATCCTTGCTGACCCAATATTCGGGCAAGGGCACAAAACCGCTCAACGGCTCGGAAACCAGCAGCGCGTCTTTTGGGTTATCAGGCAACAAAACGTAACGGCCATCGGGCGTGCCGGAATCGAACGGCGTCGAACCGCCTTCGCGCAAATGCATTTTGCCGAGGATCATTGATTGAACCATCCTGCCCTGGGCGTCCTTGAACTCGACCAACGTCCCGCTGCCACGCCCATTCCCCGGCTCCTGCAAGTTCACCTCGCCCAGTTCCGACGGTGTGACCGGTTCGGATTGCACCACTTTCAAGTCACGCACCTTGATGAGCAGATCGCTGAGTTGATGGAAATTGGCGGGATAATCGGCGCGTTGCGGCACGCGCCAGGTATCGCCCTTGCGCACCAAATCCAAACCCCGCTCAGCCTCGATGTGAATCGCGGCCACTTCGTTGAAGGGAAAATTCGGCAACACCTTTTGGCCCATGCGCGCGTCGGGCTGCGTCCAGGATTCCTTGTTGCGCCTGGCCAGGACCAACCCCGCCCCGCCAATGACGAGCAGCACCGCCAGCAAAAGCAGTAATTGTTTTCGCGTCATTTGGCCGCCCTGCGTTTG
>DASRBR010000584.1:0-5252 GCA_035653495.1 Verrucomicrobiia bacterium | reverse complement strand
AACCCTGGCTCAATGCGTCGAACAACGGGTGTTTGTGCTCGTAATCATTGTGCGCATGGACGCGCGTAAGCGGAATGACAGGATCGGCCGCGCATGAAAATGCAATCGCACTAAAAGCCACGACGGCGCCCAGAGAAAAAGTTTTGAAATTTTGGCGCATCAATTTTGGTCCGAACCAGCCGCAATTTTTCAATTGGGTCGCGGCCGATTTTTATATTTTTCGTAAAGGCGCGTGTGGCGCGTTTCGAGGCTGACTTCCTTGCCGGCGATCCAGACGTGTTGAACGTTCGCGCGGATGTCGAGGATGTCGCCGTCGCATGCAAATAGCGTGGCTTCCTTGCCGGGCTCAATCGAGCCGAGGCGCTTGTCCACGCCAAGGATTTGCGCGGGATAAAGCGTGAGGCCCTTGAGCGCTTCGCTTTCCGGCAAACCGAACGCAACGCACTGCGACGCGAGATAGGGCAGATTTTTGGCGAGTGGAGCATTGAAGCTTGAAGGGCCCATGCTGAAGGAAACCTGCACGCCCGCTTCGCGCAGGACCTCGGGCGCTTTGAAGTTGATGTCATACGAATCGAAATCGCGGTTTGGCTGCTCGAATGTGGATTCGTAAACGACCGGTATTTTATTCGTGGCGAGCAAGCCGGCGCAAAGACGCGCGTCGCGTCCGCCGACGATGATGATCTTGAAAGCGTTTGTTTGGGCCCATTTCACCGCGGCCTTCATCTGCCGCAGTTCATTTGCATGCACCATGATGGGAACTTTGCCGCGAACCACCGGCAGCATTGCTTCCCAGGGCGGATTGACTCCGGGATCGGGCGTGCTGCCCTTGGCAACGGCGTCGCGCAACCTGGCATAAGCCTTTGCCTCCTGGAAAAAATCATCAAGCTCCTTCACCTTCGCCTGACGTTCGCGGGCTTGTTCTTCGAGCGGTTTGGTTTGCGTTGTCTCGCGCCTTCTTCTGCGCGGTGAGATGCTGAGTTCCATGCTCGGCCAATAAACGTGCAGCGCGGCAGCATGTTTGATGACCATTTGTTCCGTCGTCCAGCCATCGAGTGCCATCACGCCTGACAACCCGGCCACAATCCCGCCTTGTGGGACCGGCTCGATATCCGTGATGCCGTTGGCGCGCGCAACGGGAATCAGTTCTGAATCGGGATTGACGGCGATCCAGGATTCGACGTCCGGCGTGAAATCCCCGACTTCGGTGGTGTCAATCGTGGCGCGAACAGCTTCGATTTCGCTCAAACCCACCGCGCTGTCCAAAGCGATCAACCCCGGATAAAGATGCTCACCTTTGAGGTCGATGGTTTTGTCCGCTTGAAATTGCCCGACAAAAGGGCGAATGACCGATTTGATTTTACCATCCTTGATCAAAACCCCGCCATTCGTGATGGTCTCGCCAGAAACTGTGTGCACAATGGCGTTTTTGAGATAAATGGAGTCGGCACGGAGATGCGTTGCGGGAAAAAATGCAACTCCAACCAGCAGTAGTCCGAAAAGCAATTTTGGGATGAGTGGGCATGACGAAGCCCGCCGTGAATTTGAAATTTCAAATTTCAAATTTGGAATCCAAGAATGAGCCTCCTCACGTCGGCTCCTACAGACAAAGGAGAACTCCGCACTCCGCACTCCGCACTCCGAATTTCTACTATTCATCTTCGTCCTCCGTGCAGTGGCGGACGATGCCGTCGTATTCATGTTCAAGTGAACTTTGGAAAAAAAGGCTGTCGCTTGAGCTGGAATCGCTGCCGCTGTCGCCTTTGGAAGAAGAAAGTTTCTTTGCCTTGGCGATCAAATCGGCGCGTTCCTTTGCCAAAGCGGCGGCGCGGGCGGGCGCGAGCGCGATATCGAAATATTTTTTTCCTTCAATCCAGGTTTGCTGGCAGACGGTGAATGAATCCAGCGGCGGTTTCGACCAGATGACGAAATCGCCGTCCTTGCCCACTTCGAGCGAGCCCACGCGGTCGTCCACGCGAAGCTGTTTCGCAGGATTGATGGTGACAAATTTCAGCGCCTCGTCTTCCGGTGTGCCGCCGAATTTCACGGCCTTCGCCGCCTCCAAATAAAGATGCCGGGCAAGGTCCGACGAATCCGAATTGTAGGAAACGACCACGCCGCGTTCGCGCATGAGGCTGCCGTTGTAAGGAATCGCGTCGTAAACCTCGAATTTATACGCCCACCAATCCGCGAATGTCGAAACGCCCGCGCCATGCTTGGCGATTTCATCGGCCACCTTGTAACCTTCGAGCCCGTGTTGAAACGTGCCGATCTTCACGCCGAACTGCTCCATCACGCGCATCAACATGAGAATTTCATCCTGCCGATAAGAATGGCAATGGATGAGCCGCGTTCCATTCAGTATCTCGCCGAGCGCCTCCAGTTCGAGGTCGCGGCGCGGCGGCACACCGCCATGTTTTTTGTAATCGTCCCACGCCTTGAGATACTCGCGCGCGGCGGTAAAACGGTTTTCGTAAAACGTCCGCACGCCCATTCGCGACTGCGGAAAGCGCGTGGAATATTTCTCGCCCCAGTTGGACTGCTTCACATTTTCGCCCAGCGCAAATTTGATGCTGCCGATTGCACCCTTAAATTTGAGTCCTTCCGGCGGTTCGCCGTCGCGCAACTTGATCAGGCAATTCTGCCCGCCAATCGGATTTGCCGAACCGTGCAGCACGTGCGCCTCAGTCACTCCGCCGGCAAGCTGCTCATAAATGTTTTCCGTCTCGGAATTGATGACGTCGCCGATGCGCACCATTGCCGAGGAAGGAATTGTCCCTTCATTGACGTCGCCCAAAATAAAGCTGTGGCTATGGCAATCAATGATGCCGGGCGTGACATGCTCGCCCGTTGCGTCAATGACCAGCGCATTTGGAAAGTTGCCCTCAAACTTTCCCACTTTGGCGATTTTGCCGTTGCGGACCAGCAAATCCGCATTCGTCAAAACACCCTCCGGCCCGCAAGTCCAAATCGTCGCGTTGCGGACCCAAATCACCGGCGCATTGGTCAGCACGCCGCGTCCTTCCAGCGGCGGACGCGCCACGCGCTTTTGCAATTCCTTCTGCTTGGCGAGCTTCGCTTCCTTGTCTTCCTTCTTTTTCTCCGGCTTCGATTTTGTTGTTTCCGCAGTTTCTTTCGTTTCCTTCGGTTTCTCCGTTTTTTCTATGTTCTCCTTGGCCTGATGCGGCTCGCCAGCTTCTGCATTTTCGGTTTTGGCCGAGGTTTGCCCCGCGACTTCTGCGCTCGTGGTCGCATTCGTTCCCGACGCTTCCGCCTTTTCTTTCTCCTCGCTCGGAATCCGATAAAACCGTCCGTCAATCCAGACGGAGCGCACTTTGGATTCCGGATCGAAATATCCTTTGCCGTCCACAATCGTGAGATTGGCCTGTTTGCCCGGCTCAATCGTGCCGAGCATCGAATCGAGCCCGCACAATTTGGCAGGAACAATCGTCAACGCCGCGAGCGCATTGGATTCCGAAAGCCCACGGTCCAACGCCAGCCGGAGATTTTTTCGAAAATCTTTTTTATCATCGAGCCCGTATGTGGTGAGGGCGATTTGCGCGCCTTCCTTTTGCAGCACCGCCGCATTTTCCGGCGCCCAATCCCATGCGCGCAATTGGTCGAGCGTAACCTGTTCCCAATCGTCATCGCTCGGCAGCTTCGGCAACGTGGGAAAATTCAAGGGAACGATGAACGGCACGCCGGCTTCCTTCGCAAATTCCGGCCTGCGCCATTCCTGCCCGCTCGACACGATGCAAAAATCCACATTCAATTCATGCGCGATGCGCGTCGAACGATCCACCAGCAAGGCATCGCGTGGGTCGAATACCACGCGCATTTTTTTCTCAATCACCGGCGCGAGCGCTTCCATGCCGAGATTGTAAGCCGGACGCACGCGGCCGGTTGGATGCTTCGAAAAATCAGCCTGGTCGAGCGCATAATGTTGCGCGTCAAAAATTGTTTGCCGCACCACCGCAATCGCGCCCATCAAAGAAGCAGGATACAGATCGGCGTGCAAATGCTCCTGATTGTAAGCGATGTGCTGAAAAACATCGGGCTTGATGATGGCGCGGTTCGCGTCGGCGTCGGACAAAGCAACAAACACGCTCGTGCCGCGGAAAATGCCTTTTTCAGGGACGATGTTGCCGTCGGTGAAACCCAATTCGCGCAATTTTTCCAAAGCTTTGGGATCCGGTTGATACGATTGCGCTTCGCGATGTTCGGGTGAGACCGCACCGACCTCATACACTGGCCCGGTAACTGGTCCTCCTTCGCTTGATTGCTGGCTGACGCCAAAAAATTTTATCGTGCCGGCGGTGAGATCGACAGCTTCTTCGGCTTTTTTTGGTGTTTTGTCCGCGCCTTTGGGGCCGAGCGTCAGGTAGGCATCAATGAAGCCCGGATAAATCGTAAGTCCGGTCATGTCCCACACGCGCGCGTCCGGTGGAATCGTTACCTCATTTCCAACTTTCTCGATGAACCCGTCACGGATGATGATGGTGGCGTTGGTCAGGGTCTTGCCCGGCTTGACCATCATGTGAGCATTGGTGAGTGCGTGAACGCCGGGCGGCAATGGTCGAAAACCGGGCGGCAAAATTTCCGTCGGCTCGGCTTGGACAATGCGAACCAGCAGGAGCAAGCAACCCAGGACCAAACCAGCGCGACATTGGTGAAAAAATGAAACAACCAGACGCATCAGTAAGCGCGTATTATGACAGGGAGCGCGGGTTGTTCAAGGGAAGGTTTTGCCAGATTGAGGGTCAGCCTTATTTTTGCGGATGCGTTCCTTGACCTCGTCCCATGAAGAACCAATATCCGGCTCACGTTGGAACTGTTCCAGTTCGCGATCGAGGAGTTCCTTTTCGGCTTTAATCAAAGATCCTTCTGTTCGGCGTTTCATGATAAAGCTTGTGCGCTTCGTAAAGTTTTAATTGTTCGCCCGTCACAGCGCTCCTTGCCGGATGCTTAATATTTCAGTGCAATATTAACTTTTCGGTTTGTCCGGAGCAGAACCCGTCCCATTAAGCTTGATCGCGAGGCAATCGTACATCTGCCGTTTGGCCTGGTAATTGGTGACTCCACGGAAAAGCACGGTGTAACCGGCATGGTCGAATGGCATTTGCTTGGCCAGTATGCCGGGGTCCATGTCGCCGCCGGATTCCATTTTTGTGATCAATTCCGGGTCTTGCGAAAGCACCATCGGCTTGACGCCCGGCACCACCAAAATCGAAAGCGGCACCACAACGTGCGGCAGG
>DASRBR010000583.1:0-6764 GCA_035653495.1 Verrucomicrobiia bacterium | reverse complement strand
GGATTGGGCAACGGCGGTGCCTAAAGCAATTGAGGAAACAAAACGTTGCCGTTGGGGTCGGTGACGGGCAATGCATTGCCCGCCTTGTCCTGCCATGTCTGAAAATGCTGGATCTCGGTGCCACCGATTGCGCCGATGATGCGGATGACTTCCTCGCTGCTCGCCTTCGGCAGCATGGATTGATAGAGACTGGAGCCGCCCTGCTCAATGGTCGCGAAATGAAAACCAGCAACGTTTCCGATGAACTGAATTTCGAATCCGCTGGGAAGAATGTTGCCGTTCGAATCAACCGGCGGAGGAAGGTCGCTGTTGGGTATGCCTGGCACGTTCACCAGGTTCACGATTTGCGGAAATGTCGCGCCGAAGTCAGGGTTCATCGCGCTGCGATAACGAAAATACCAGCTCGTGTCCACGGTCAGGTTCATCAAATTGGTCAAGCGTTTGGCGGTCTTGTTCGACCCGGTGGCCTGGCTGCTCGGCAAATTGCGGAACGGTTCGAGATCGACCTGCTTCGCGCCCTTGAACTCAAGGTATTGGTTCAGAAACGTCGCGTGGCTCAATTCGTCGCGGGTGTTCAGATCGACATATGTCGCTTCGTCGCCATCCAGAATATTGAGCGCAAGCTGGAAGGATTCGTTGCCCAGCGCAAGTTCGTTGTATTGCTGCCAGAGGTCGGTCTCCAGAATTTCGGCTGCCGCGAGAAACCGCAACAATGCCGCGTCGCCCTTGGTCAACCTCTCGTTGTGATCTTTGGCCCGCGCCGAAACCGGACCGGCCAACAAGGCCCCTGCGGGAATTGCCGCGCCGGCCATGCCGAGCCGTTTCATGAACGAGCGCCGTCCAATGGCGCCCTTTTGTGCAAGATTTTTGTACATAATTTACCTGTGCTGCTTTTTTGTGGTTGTTTTACCGTTGAATCGTTGCTGCTTCGACAACCCGTTTCCGATGGTCACGCACCAAATGCGATTGTAGAAGATAAGATGCGCCAATGGAAAATTTGTTCCGTCAGAATGGAGGAGAAATTAAAACCTGAAAAAATAGTTTTGATCGCAAATGCCAATCAGATGTCAACCCCAACGATACGGCTTCGTTATCGTAAATGTATTCGGCAGATGGCGGATTTCGCGCACCTCGCTTTCTGCCAAAAGCACCTCGACGATGTCGAACCGGATTTTAATGGGCGGACTTTTGAGCAGTCTCAAATAATCGAGTGCGGTAAGGGAAAGCAGCCTTCGTTTCCGCGCGTTCACGGACGCCGATGGACGAATCCAGTCTTCCGAGGAACGCGTCTTCACCTCCACGAACACCAGGCAATCACCATCCCGAAAAACCAAATCGATCTCGCCGCGTTCCGATGAAAAATTTGCGGTCAGAAATTTCAATCCAGAGCGTTGCAAATGCTTTTTTGCGGCGCGCTCGCCCAGTTCGCCATGCCGATGCGCCAGCGGCTGCTCCTTCCCCTCACTCCAGTCGCGGATGCGCTTTAGCAAATTCATTGCGCGGGCATGGGGCCTTCTCCCGAAACAATTCCGTTCGATTGGTCGGTTATTGGAGCGGGAGCATCTGCCGTTGCAAACAGCTCCATCTCCTCCGCAGTCGGCCGGAATGGCGCAAAGCTTTTTCGATGAATCGCGCACGGCCCGCGTTCGTTGATGGCCGCATAATGCTGTGGCGTCGCGTAACCCTTGTGCTCGGCGAAACCGTAGCCGGGGTATTGCTTGTCAAGTTCGCGCATCAAACGGTCGCGCGTCACTTTGGCAATCACGCTTGCCGCCGCAATCGAATAACTGCGCCCGTCGCCTTGCACAAGTGCGGTCTGCGGATAAGGAAGCCAATTGATCTTGAGCCCGTCCACGAGCACGTGTTGCGGACGCGGCTCCAACTGGTCCAATGCAAGGTTCATGGCGCGCCACGCAGCCTGCCGGATGTTGATGCGGTCGATCATCTCGACATCCACGACAGAAACGGCATGGCGGATTTGAAAATGACTTGTGATGATCTGGAAAAATTTTTCGCGCTGCTCCTCGTCGAGCATTTTGGAATCGTTCAAGCCGCGCAGTTTGGAATACAAACCGCCTTCGAGCCAGGTGTGCGGGAAAACCACCGCAGCGGCAACGACTGGTCCCGCCAGCGGCCCGCAGCCGGCTTCGTCAACACCGGCCACCAGCGTCGTGCCTCGCTGCCAAAGCTCGCGCTCGAATCCCAACCGATTCCAATGCACCGCCCGCGCCATAAATCTAGTTCAACCTAGCTGGATGAGGAATGGGAGCAAAGTAAAAACAATGTCATTTTTGATTTTTGATTTGCGATTTTTGATTCGGGATCGGCGAGCATTGACCAGGGTGCAAGTGAATCAACGGTCAGTTTGCGGCTGATTTGCGAGATGCGACCATGATCGCCACAAGCTCGTTGGCTTCTTGAAGCCGTTTCTCGACACGTCGCTTTTTCAGAAGATTGCCTTCAATAATGACCTCCATCCAAAATGCGGACTCGTCGGCTTCTTCCTCAACCGTTCCTAGTTTGGAAAGAAACTCGGCTCTGGAACGACCGCGACATGCGGCACGGTAATTCGCGCCTACAGATGTTCCCGCGCGAACTAATTGATTTGCGATCGCGCGGCCTTCAATGTTTTTTGGCAACGCGGCCACCAGCTTGATCACACGCAAGGCAAACTGCTTCGTGCGGTGTTTGAGTTCGTGTTCATTCATAATGGTTGTTGCGGGTCTTGTTCACGGAAAATCAAAAATCAAAAATCGCAAATCACAAATTCCTAGTGCATCTCCACTTCGCACGAGCCAATTCCTTTCCGATAAAAATTGAACTGCACGTTGGGATGGTCCGCAAGCAGCGACATCGGAACGGCGCTGTCCGGGAGCTTTTGCGAAATCATGAACGTCGTCAGCCGCTGACCGAACGGATTGTCATGCATCCCCGCCTGCCAGATCGAAACTTTCTCCGCCAGCCATGTCTCCACCGGCCCAACGCTGATCGCTTGCGTCGGCACAAGTGTGATATTGCCGCCGCCGGAAGTGCGCGCGTTTTGCGCGATGGTGATCGGGTGCAAATCCACCACGCGGGTCGTCAGCTTGCGATAGTCCGCGGGAGGCGGCGGTTCGGTTTTGTATTTGCCGGCGCGTTTGGGCGGATCGTTGAAAGCCCAATGTTTGATGTCGCCCTGACCGCCCTGCATCACCGCGCAACGCACGCCTTCCCAGCTTTTACGATAAGCCCGCGTGTCCGCCTTGGGGAAATGCAGGTTCTCGTTCGGCATGACGAGTTCCTTGCGAATGCGATTGAAACACAATTCGCGGTCGGCCTTCTCGAACGAAAGCGGATGGGTCGGCGGCGCTTCGCGTCCGTCAAGATACCATTCGTCCATGCCCCAAAAATGCGCCGATTTGATATTGAGCCCCAAATCGTTCACAATGCGCGCCACCAACGGCAGTTGTTCGGTGGGTCCAATCGGCCCGCAAATGCCCACTGGATTGTCCGGCGTGGATTGCTTCCACGCGTTGATGTATTCGAGGGCCTCTGCCAGATAGAATTCTTCGAGCGTGTCGTAAAAAAACACCTTGAAACCCGGCCGCGAAAGCTTGAGCATTTTCTCGGGCGTGAGCGCGGCGGCTTCCTTGATGATGTCCGAATCGAGCGTGGTGTAATCCCACCAATCGGGTGCGATGGAACTGATTTTGCGCGGCATGGTTATCCTTGTTTTCCGTAATCCTTATTGACCAGATAATTTTTTCCCAGCAAGTCCGCCAGCGGGTCCAACTCGCGCGAGGCGAACCCATAATGTAAATGCCGCCGCCAGCCTTCGGCGTGCTTGAACTTGCGCGACATCCTGCCCAGCGCGAGCGAAAATTCCTCCATCACCGCGAGGTACGAATTGAATCCCTGGCTGGTGTCGAGCCAGTTTTGTTGGCTGCGATGCTCGGCGAGCGCGGCGAGCTTCGTTTTGTGCACGGTGGTGGTGTTCACAAACGAAGCCGGGACGATAGGACGCCGCAATCCATCCTGCAATCCATGCGGCATTCCGTGATACAACGTCACGTCGTCATGATAAGCCGGGCGCCCTGGAACGGATTTAAAATTTGGAATGCCGTGCGCGAACGCCGCCGTCACAGCCAATCGGCAGGTGTTCATGTGGTCTTCCATGTAATCGTGCGGCGAATGCGTGAGGACAATCGTTGGCTTGACCTCGCGAATGATTGCCGCCAGGCGCCGCAAGGTTTTCAGCTCGTAAAAAATTTCCAGATCGTTCGTCAGGCTCGGATGAAAATGTGCGCCCAGAACTTTTGCCGCGCGTTTCCCCTCCTCCGCGCGCATCCTGGCCAGTTTCTTTGCAGCGTATTCAGTGCTGCCGCAATTGCCGTTCGCAACATTAAGATAATGCGTTTCGCACCCAGCCTGCTTCAGCAGCAGCAAAGTCCCGGCCATCATGAACTCGATGTCGTCGGGATGCGCCGCGATGGCAATCACGATTTCAGATTTTCGATTGTGAATCGCGGATTTCACTTTTGGACAATGTAAGCTCTCACAAATTCCATTCTCAATCGTTGGCCCGTTTTGCGTCTGCGGCCATGAGCAAAATGTTCAGGGAAAAGTTTGTCAAAGAGAAATATAAATGCTTATGCGAAGTTTGCGTTCATTGCGGATTGCCGAAGGGCGTTGTACGCCTCATATTGGTTGACATTATGAATATGACCGTTTTGACGCCGGGCATGAAAATCACCCACCCGCATTACGGAGAGGGAACCGTGGAAAAAGTTGAGGCAAACTCCGCCGACATCCGTTTTGGCAATGTCCTGCGGACCATTGATCCCAAACTCGCCGATATCCAGGTCCCGGAGCCTACCGTAAAAGTTGGCGATGCAGAAATCCCACTGAAACAATTTGTCGAGAGCACCGTCCAATCCGCCATCGCGCAACTCGGATTGGAGAAGCCCGACACCGTCATCAACCAGCTCGGTTCGCGCTGGCAAAACGGCAAGGTCGTCCTGCATCCCGCCGACCCTTCGCTGCAGACCAAGGAAGTCCCGTTGGAAGTCTTCTTCCACAAAATCGTCGCCATGCGCAACCAGCTCCGCGTGCTTGAACAAAAAATCAACGCCCATGAAAAACTGAGCGACGCCGAGAAAATCGAGATGCAGCAATACATCACCCGCTGCTACGGCTCGATGACCACCTTCAACATTTTGTTCAAGGAAAAGGAAGACCAGTTTTGAGGTGAGCGGCAAGCCCGCCGCGCTCCTTTCACAAGCGAATCTCTGGACAGCACGGGCAGCTTTTGGAAAACTTCTTTGGTGAAACAAACCATCGTCACATTGGACCTGGAAGGCGTGCTGGTGCCGGAAATCTGGATTGCTGTCGCAGAAAAAACCGGCATCCGCGAGTTGCGCCTTACCACGCGCGACGTGCCGGACTACGACATCCTCATGAAGGGCCGGCTCAACCTGCTCGACAAGCATGGCCTCAAATTGTCCGACATCCAGCAGGTCATCTCGACGTTGCGCCCCTTGCCCGGCGGCAAGGAATTTCTGGACGAACTCCGCACAATCACGCAAGTCATCATCCTCTCGGACACCTTCGAGGAGTTCGCCAAGCCGCTGATGAAGCAGCTCGATTGGCCCACGCTCTTTTGCCACAAACTCGAAATCGAGAACGACCGCATCGTCAATTATCGCCTGCGCGAGACGAACCAAAAACAAAAGTCTGTTGCGGCCTTGAAGCTTCTCAATTATCACGTCATCGCCGCCGGTGATTCCTTCAACGACACCGCGATGCTCGGCGAGGCAAATGTTGGGTTTTTGTTTCATGCTCCCGTTCCGATTCAACAGCAATTCCCGCAATTCAAAGCCGTCGAGACCTACGACGACTTGATGAAGCTGATCAAAGAGGCGATGAAGTAAAAACATTCAGTCTTCGGCCTTGGAATCTCGCGACATCAAATCGCGCACGCCGGCTGCAACATTTTTTCCCTCGAAAAGCATTTGATAAACTTCATCAATCACCGGAGTGCTCGCGCCCTTTTTGCGCGCAAGGTGATAGGCCGAGCGCGATGTTGGATAACCCTCGGCGACGCTGATCATCCCGCGCAAAACATCGCCCAATTTTTCGCCGCGGCCCAATCGTTCGCCAAAACCGCGGTTGCGGCTTAGTTTTGAAAAACAGGTGGCCGTCAGATCACCCAGCCCGCTCAAGCCCGAAAACGTCTCCGCCTGCGCGTTACAAATCACGCCCAAACGCCGCACCTCAGCCATCGCCCGCGTGATGAGCGCGGCCTTTGAATTGTCGCCAAAACCCAGGCCATCGCAAACGCCCGCCGCAATCGCGATCACATTCTTCAACGCGCCTCCTAATTCGACACCCGTCAAGTCCGTGCTGGTATAGACACGAAATTCCGTGCGATGAAAAAGTTTCTGCACCCGATTGGCGACGTTCGCATCATTGCTCGCGGCCACAATCGCCGTCGGCATTCCCCGCGCAACTTCCAGCGCAAAAGTGGGCCCCGACAACGCGGCCAACTGCGCTTTCGGCGCGGTTTCAGCCAGCACGCCGCACATGGTCACGCATGTTTCGTCCTCAATTCCTTTCGTGACACTCACCACCAGGCCGTCAAAATCCGCAAGCTTCTGAGTGACTTCGCGAAAGGCCTTTGACGGGACCGCAGCGACAATGCATTCGCTCTCGATGATGGCCTTCGGCAAATCCGGTTCGACACGCAACTCGCGCGGCAGTTGCACGCCCGGCAGATAACGTTCGTT
>DASRBR010000582.1:0-3171 GCA_035653495.1 Verrucomicrobiia bacterium | reverse complement strand
TGACGGATCAATTTGTCCACGATGTGCCGCGTGACGGTCTCAAAATCAAATGCGCCGCGTTCCTTGGCCATCTGGCAATGAAAGACCACCTGCAGCAACAGATCGCCCAATTCCTCCGCCATCTCGTGGTCGTCGCCGGCTTCAATCGCGTCCATCAACTCATAAACCTCCTCAACCGCGTGCCAGCGCAATGTGCGATGGTCCTGCTCGCGGTCCCATGGGCAACCCGTCGGCGAACGCAGCCGCGCCATGACGCGCAACAAGTCATCAATGGCTTTGGTTTTTTTGGGCATAATGGGACAAAATGGGACGCATGGGACGAATGAGTCTTCGTAAAGAAGCCAATTCATCGACTGATTTGACCACAGTTATTTCAAAGTATCACCAAATTATCGCGATGGACAACCTCCGCGCGCGTCCATTCTCGCGCCTCGATCTGCGCGGAACTAAAATCGGTGATGCCTCGCGCGAATTCTGTCCCTTCAAGGTCGCAAATGCGCAGCACATCCCCGGCGTCGAATTTTCCTTCGCAACGCGCCACGCCGGGCGGCAGCAAACTTTTTCCTTTCTCGCGCAACGCCGTTTTCGCGCCGTCATCCACGAAAAGCGTTCCTTTTGGATGATGAAAAAAAGCGATCCAGCGCTTCCGCCCCTGCAAACGCGTCGGTTGCGGCACAAAAACCGTTCCCTCCTCTTCGCCCTCGACGATCCGCGCCAACACGCGTTCCTTTTGCCCGGACGCAATGACCAGTGGAATCCCGGAGCGGATCACGATTTTCGCCGCCTGGATTTTCGAGATCATTCCGCCGACCGCAGTTTCGCTTTCCGTGCCGCCCACCATGCTCTCAACAACGGCATCAATTTTCTCAATCGTCGAAACCGTGCGAGCGTCGGGTTTCCCAAAATTTTCAATGACGCCGTCCACGCTCGTGAGGATCACCAGCAAATCGGCGGGCAACAACGACGCGACGAGCGCGGAAAGCTTGTCGTTATCGCCGAACTTCAATTCCGTGGAGGAAACGGCGTCGTTCTCGTTGATGATTGGCACGACGCCGTGCGAGAGCAGCGTGACCAGCGTATTGCGCGCGTTGAGATGGCGTTCGTGGTCCTGCAAATCTTCATGGGTCAGTAACACTTGCGCGACATGCAGGTGGAATTTGGAAAACAATTTGTCGTAAGTCGCCATCAACCGGGACTGGCCGACCGCGGCGCAAGCCTGCAATTCGGCAAGCTGGCCTGGCCGTTTCTTGTAACCGAGCGCGCCCATGCCCGAACCCACCGCGCCGGAACTGACCAGCACGATTTCCCTGCCCGCGCGGCATTGCTCGGCGACCTGCCTGACCAACTGTTCCATCTGTGGAAGGTCGGGCTGCTTGCGGCTGTCGGTCAGGACGCCCGTGCCGAGCTTGACGACAATTCTATCCGTTTTTTTCAACAACTGACTGCGCACGCTCCCATTCGTAACAAATGCAGGCAGACCCTGCACCCAATTATTTTTCAGCTCCACAGCGCCTTTTGACGAATTTTCATGGATCTGAAAAAAAGATTCGCGTAAATTCGTGTCTCAGCTCGAGCCAAAAAAGCCGCCAGAGTTTCCCTACAGATGTTTCACCCAAGACTGGGTCGAGTAATTGTAAAACCATCGGGGATTGGAGGTGAAACGTCCTGGAGATCCGCTCAAAGGCAAATAATACATCCATGCATTCGCTTTAAAATCATAAATGTACGGGAAAATCGCCGGCTCGGTGTAAAAAAAGGCCTCATCGGTGAAATCGTAAAAATAACCTCCATGCTGGGCATCACCTGCGGCAATGAAATATTCCCAGCCCAAATCCTGGTGGTACACGTACGGGAAGTCAATCAGGCTGAAATAACCAAATATATTGTTTGGGCCCGATGACAGGTAATACCAATTGTTTCCCAAGGCCTTTTCGCCGGTAAAAAATGGCGCGGGCGCGACCGAATAGCAGAACGTTCCCTGGCTAGCGTTGTAATACGTGCCGCTTGGCGTGCTTTCCAGTTTTACGGCACGGACCATGTAGGTTTCTGGCCCCGCCAAAGGATTCGAATCGATATAATTCGTGCCGGTCACAAGCTGGGCGTTGAGACGAGTAAAAGGTCCAGTCGAACTTGAAGAGCCGTAAATATTGTAGCCAACAACGCTGTCAGGAGAAGCCTGCCAGCTCAGTTGCACGCTGTTTGAATTGGTGAGTGCGGTCAGATTAATGGCAGGGGCAACCACATGCATGCGCAGCGTGGGATCGCCGATCAAGGCAATATGAACCTGGCCGGCGTAAGTCATCTTTTGGGTTTTATAAAGGCCATTCGGCCCATTGTTTTGGGTGAGCCGGGTGCTGAATCCAAGGGTTTGACCCAATGCCATGTGCTGGCAAAACCAGTGCGGGCTTCCGCTCCACAGGCAAGCCAGTGTGTAGGTGGGAGAAGCAATTGTCGCGCGCATGAGGTTATCCTGCGCATCCCAGTCCCCAAACCAGCTTCCGAAGAGCATTGTGAAAACTGTCTGGAGGTTCGCATTGTAAACTTCGGGGCTGTAAACGGTATAATATTGGCCATCATTTCCCAGATCATTGATTGAATTAAATGTGCCCGAAGAACCGCAGCCGTACGACCAAAGAAATGCCTCGTTGCTGAGAGTCGGAATCCAGGTGCCCTTGGTGGTGAGGCTGGCAATGTTGGTGTAACCGAAGAAGGGCGAGAAATTTCGCCAACCGCTCGCCGCAAAAGCCTCCCCGTTATAATTGCCAAAATAATCCCCAATCACACCGGCTCGCGGCAGGTTGTAAACCTTTGTCCGATAGTTATGGTCCTTGAGCAAATAATTGGCCAGCAGACTTTCCTCGTTGGGCAGGGTTGGCGGGCCCCCCAACGTCATTGCGCCGGGCAGATTATACATATCCACGCGGCCTACCATGAGTTCTACCGAACCGGGAATTGAAGATTGATCGAACTTGCCGTCGCCGGGAACATTCCAATTGCGTGAGTAATCGGCGCCGGTGTCGCGGACAGTGGTATCAGTCCAGTTGCCGAACAGATCACCATAATAAACATCGGCAGGCCAGGCGCCCTGATGATCCGGAACGTGCTCATCCGGCGCGATGTCCCCGGAATAAGGGACCGGAATGTGTCCGAACAAAAAGACCGTGTTCACAT
>DASRBR010000581.1:0-6480 GCA_035653495.1 Verrucomicrobiia bacterium | reverse complement strand
ATTTGCACCGTTTCCTCGGGTTTATAGAAATGAATGGTGGCCGGCGCGGTGGCGGGTGTTTCTTCGGGCGGTGCCGGCACCAGTCCCAATACCTCGTCGGTGGCGGCTTGCGCCTGTTGCTGGACCATCGCCAGTTGCGTCTGCTTTTGCTCGGGCGTCAACAAGTTGTTGTTGTTGATTTGCTGCTGCTCCTGCAACGTGGCGCGGTTGATTTCATACACACCAAGGATTTGCTGCGGCGTCGCTCCGCCGTTCTCATCGGCGGTGTTCATCGCTTCCTGATACGCCGGTTCCTGCGTGGTGAGATAAGCCTGGTAACGCGCCGGGCCGAGGACATTTTTCAACGCCGCATCGATCTGGTTCGTCGCGGAAGTCGCCAAACCTGTTCTGGCATCGCCTTCCGCAAGGTTAACGCCTTGTTCGACCGGATCAACAATGCGGAACAGATTGCGAAATTCATCCGGCGTCACCTGCACGCCGCGCAACCGCGTGCGCAAATCCGCGGCAGTCTGCGAATAGCGCAACAGAAATTCCTCGAGCTGCGCCGGGGTCAGGATTTGCGCGAGATCCGCGCGCAATTGCTGGCCGAGCTTTGCCAGGGCCACCGGGTCGGCGGGTTTGTTGGCGAGCTTTTGCGCGTCAAGATACTGTTGCGTGCGTTGCTGCGAACGCGCGACCGCTTCCAGCACCGCATGTTTTATTTCCTGCGAAAGCTCGCCCAAAACCGGCCCGGCAAGCGAAATGCCCGTCGCTGCCGCCGCGTCAGCCGCAGCCCAATTTGGCCCAAGCAACGCCGTCAACAAATTTTGCCGCTCCTGTTCGAGCGCCGACAGCTTGTCGTTCGCCTCGTCCACGAGGTCCGGGTCGCGATTGTAAGTCCACCATTGATCGTCGGGAGTTGGGACTTCGGCGCGTTTGACCGCGTAAAGCTGGTTCACATCGGCGACGATGATGTCGCGGATGGTTGGCTCCGGGCAGCCGATGGCGCGCAAGTTGGCGATGTAAGCCGGGTAATCGGCCGATTCAATTTCCTGCCAGGAAAAGAATTGTTTCCGGACGACCGTGCGGGTGTGATAAACATTGCTGACGGAATTGTCGTTGGTGTCCTGATGCGCCAGCGATTGAGGAGAATGATACCGCGCCGAGAGCCAAATCGCCAATAGCACGACATTCAGTCCCACCGATCCCAACAAAATCAGGTGCCGACGCATAAGGTTTTTTATATCCAAACGGTGTGCTTCGCAAACCTAAAAGCAGACAGCCTGCCCAACCTGAAACACCAGGACGGAGGATTGAGGATGGTATATTGCCCAACGCGGCCGCGGAGTAGCGTTTTAAAAAAAATTCCCCGTAACTGCAACAAGGTGCAACAAGCTGCAACCAGGTGCAACACCCCGTCGCGAATCCGCAATCCGCAATTTGGCGTGGGGGAGGGGTGGTTTTGGCCGGGACAGCCCGGGACGATGTGGGACTATACGGGATTTCAAGCACTTACAACTGGGACCCTCGATGCTGGTTGCCAGATGCTGGATGCTGTAGCTGAAAACGTCAGTTTTCAGGCAGGCAGCGTCTGCGCCTAAGTTTTCGCGCGAGGACCGTGAAGTAGGCGAAGGTTTTCAGAGCGGCAACCTTTGACCTCCGTGTTTGGAGTCCCGCCTTCAGGCGGTGGTCGATCCCGGGTTCCGTAGGGGCAACTTTAAACTTGAAACCTGAAACCTTAAACTTGCCCCCTCCGCAATCCGAAATCCGCATCGAGTGACCCGGAACCATCAGGGCGGCGGCGGCGATAGAGGATGGTAGATAGAGGATAGCAAAATTCCCAACCCAGAACACGGAACCAAGAACTTGGAACTGCTGGCGTATGCCAGCAACACGGAACTCGCACCGCGCCTCGCGCATCCGATTCAAATGTCAAAGAACGACCCTGTCCGCCATAGCTTTCCTGTCCGCCGTAGCCTTGGCGAAGGCGGAAGCGGCGGCCGACCTTGGCGAAGGAGGATAGCACGTCCCATTTTGGTGTCAAGCACTATTTATCAGCAATACTGTTTTAAGCACATCATCCCGGAAAGCTCGTTAGGGCTGCCTAGTTGTAGATAAAACGATTAAAAACGAGAAAAGCTCCGTCAGGAGCGGCATCATCCGGCATATGTCGCCCCTAGCCGGGCTGACAAAATGTGCGCGATGGAGAACTACAAATATGTCGCGCCGACGGCGCTGCAAGAGCGGCCTGCACTTCTCTTTCAACTTCACACCATAACCCTCAAAGTTGGCGAAAGCCGTCGCGCGAAGACCGCAACGATGCACCACTTTGAACTTTAAACAGCAAAGCGACCACGCCTATTGTTTTACTGATGGCGCATCAGACGGACAACATTTCGGCCGGCACGCAGGTCATAGCGCTGGTGGAGGTTCGGGGAACGAATAACTCACTCGTTCACCCGCGTGGAGCCGTTGGCGTTGTGACCCGCACGCCGGCGGGTGAAGTCGAAAGGAGTTTTCTCATACGTTTTCCGGATGGTTTTGAAGTTTCCCTTACACGTGACCAGATCGAAGTCCTGAAGCATTTTAAAGATCAGCTGCCTGATGCTAATGCAATTGCAGGCTTTGAATTGGAACCATTCATCATTTATCGATGCGTTGTTGGTTCGCGAGCGTATGGGCTGGATAATGACGAATCGGATTTCGACCGGCGTGGAATCTATCTGCCGCCTGCCGAGATGCAATGGTCGCTCTTCGGCGCGCCCGAGCAATTCGAGGACAACGCAGCGCAAAGCTGTTATTGGGAACTTCAGAAATTTCTTGTCATGGCGCTCAAAGCCAATCCCAATATTCTCGAATGTCTCTATTCGCCACTGGTTGAAAAACTGACCTCGTTGGCCGAAGAATTGTTGGCCATGCGCCAAAGTTTTTTATCGCAGATGATTTTCCAGACATTCAACGGGTATGCGATGAGCCAATTCAAAAAAATCGAGCAGGACATCCGCAACCACGGCGAGGTCCGGTGGAAACATGCGATGCATCTGCTTCGGTTGCTCATCAGTGGCGCAGCCGCGCTCCGGACCTGCGCTGTTCCCGTGAGACTTGAGGACGAAGCTTTCCGCACCCGCTTGCTCGCAGTTAAACGCGGCGAAATTCCGTGGCTCGAAGTCGATTTGTGGCGCAAGGATCTGCATCGGGATTTTGAAAAGGCCCTCACCGAAACGAAGCTGCCGGAAAGGCCGGATTATGAAAGAGCGAATCGATTTCTTATAATAGCCCGTCGAAATATGGCAGACCTTTGATGTCGGCTAATAAAATCCACTTTTTGCGATGATTACAGAGATTAAACTATTCAACTTTCGAGGCTTTGAAAGTCACTCGATTCCTCTAAAGCCAGTCACTATCATCGTCGGCAAAAATAACGCGGGAAAATCCACTATTGTAGAGGCGTTACGTCTTATTAGAACCCATCTCATAAATATCTCAAGAGTATAACTGCCGCAGCCAGATGGACTAAGCCCTGAAAATTTTCGGCATGATATTCGTAACGTACCACCAATCGGCGGAAGTTGAACAACCAGGCAAAGAGCCGTTCGACTTTCCAGCGGCGCAGATAGCGGCGCAATGGCCGGCCATCTTGCGTGCGTACGCGACGGTTGGTCTTGTTGGGCGCAATCAACTCCGTGCCGTACTGTTGCAGGAGTTGTTCATCCAGTCCGTCGCTGTCGTAGGCTTTGTCACCAATCAACCGCTCTGGCACCTCGGGCACAATGCGCGCTTCCAGCGTGGCTGGCACCAGTTTCACTTCAGCCGGAGAAGCGCTTTCTGTCCGCAGGGCGAGAGGAAGACCATGGCCGTCTGCAATGCCCATGATCTTGGTCCCCTTGCCCCGCTTGGTTTTCCCGACATGTCGCCCCCTTTTTTGGCCGGAACAAAAGTCCCGTCCACAAAACATTCTTTCAAATCCAACCCGCCAGCGTCCCTGAGGTGTTGTGCCAGCGTGAGCAAGAGCTTTTCCATCACGCCCGAGCGCACCCAATTCTGGAAGCGCCGGTGCGCGGTCTGGTATGGGCCGTATCGCGGCGGCAAATCTTTCCAAGGCGCGCCTGTGCGTAGAATCCATAAGACTCCGTTGAGTACTGTGCGTCGTTCACTCCATGGGCGACCACGCCCATCGTCCCGTACCGGATCCTCCGGCAAGATGGTTTCAACTATTTCCCACTGCTCATCCGTTAAGTCCATCCATAACTACTTATACATCAACCACAAAGGTACAAGTACAAAATTCAACTATTTATGAGATGACTTCTAACAAAAGTATGGGCCGGACTGCGACCTACCACGGAATGGGGCCTTACCCTCCTCAAAAACCCCGGAGCGGCGAACCGCCCCGGGCTAAAAAAAATTTCTTTTTTTAGCCCGGTTATCCGCGACAAGGCGCGACAAGGCGCGACAAGGCGCGACAAACTACAAAGGATACCCGCGACAATCAGACGGTTTCCTCGAATCTGGAACACGGACCGATTTCAACCAGCAAGCACCAAGAACAGCAAGGCGGCAGAAATCTTCGCGGGTCCCAACTCGGAACCCGGAACTCGGAACTACGAACCCAGCGCTCTGCGCTGGTATGTCAAAGAACTCGCCCTTCCTTTCCCTTCCAACGTCGAAGAGGATATCATAATCGCTGATCGTGTCAATCAAAAAATATCAGCTTCGCAGGGAGCAAGCGCGACTTGACAACCAATAACCGCCGCCGCATTAAATAATTATGTTGAACGCGCAGAGCCTCAGAGACCGGATGAATGGTCAACCGTTCCAGCCGTTCCGCCTCCACATGTCCAATGGCAAAACCTATGACATTGCAAACCACGACGCGGCTTTTGTGAAACGAAACGCGGTAGAAATTGGGATCGATCTCGACAACGAAGGTTTTGCCAGCCGCTTTGTGGAATGCTCCATTTTGCGCATCGCAACCATTGAGAACCTGCAACTGGCGTAAGTTGCGCCACTATGCCGCATCAATCAGCAACCATTGACACCAAAAGAATCTCTGACTGGAACAGTTTTCATTCGGTTTTTTCAGAAGTGATGGGGTCCCCGAATTTTTATGGACGGAACATGGATGCATGGATCGATTGCATGACAAACTTTGATGATGGAATGACGCGTTTTACGATTGGACCAGGCTAGTTCTTCCATTTAGAAATCACAGACGCGAAAGATTTTGCGAAGCGCCTGCCAGAGATTTTTCAGGCGCTCATCGAATGTACCGCGTTTGTTAACCAAAGACGCGTCGAAAAGGGAGAACCTGCAATTTTGGCACTGATTTTACAGTAATGGATTTACCGTTACTCATACCTCGACTGCAACTCGTAATTGAGCACTGACAACGAATAGATGGCCGCGGTTTCGCTGCGGAGGACAAGCCTGCCGAGCGTGATGGGCAAAACGCCTGCTGATTTCACCGCGCTCATTTCGGCGGGCGTGAAATCGCCTTCGGGCCCGACCCAGACGCAAACGGTTTTCGGCAATCGCTTTTTCTCCGCGTAAAATGTTTTGAAATATTCGCGCGGATGGCGGCAATCGCTTTGCAGAGATGCAATCAGCGGCAATTCGAATTTCTCGTTGCGCGCAAGGTAAGCCTTGGGCGTGAGCGGCGCTTCGACCTGCGGCAACCACGCATTTCCGCATTGCTTGATTGCCTCGATGGCGACCTGCTTCCATTTTTCCGCCTTGGTCGCGGCGCTTTCGTCATCAAGCTGCGTCGTCACGCGGTCCGAGAGCAGGGGAACGATGCGATGCGCGCCAAGCTCCGTCGCTTTTTGGATGATGCCTTCGATGATTTTTCCCTTGGGAATCGCCTGCAACAGCGTGATCTGGTAGGGCAGGGGTGGGATGACGTTGCGCTGCATGACGGTGAGTTTCAATTGTCCGCCTTCAGCCTTGTGCGCTTCGCAAAGCAATTCATGCCCCGCGCCGTCCAATACCATCAACCGCTCGCCATCGCGGATGCGCAAAACGTGCAACGCATGATGCGCCTCGTTGTCAGTGAGGATGAGCGTCTTGTCCTTGCATTGCGAAGGCGGCAGATAGAAACGGTGCATGGTCATAAATGTGAGCGAAAATTTGTTCAACCTCGAAGAGGTTGTGAAGCAAAGCCCAAGGTTGTCCCGCGAAACGGACTACCCTGGGTAAATGCAAACGAAATGTTGCAACGTCGAAGAGGTTGTGTCATTCCCGGCCACAACCTCTTCGAGGTTGAAAGGACCTGCTGCTTCAACCCAGGGTAGGCTCTCTCCGAATCGCGCCAACCCTGGGCTTTGAGACAAAACCTCTTCGAGGTTTTAAGAGAAAATGTCTTCAATGATCCCGAAGTTTTAGAACAGAAGCTCATCGGGGTTCTCGGGACGAAATTAGTGAGTTGAAAAATCATCCGCCGAACAGGTTTTTCGCTTTTTGGAAAAAGCTCTGGCTGATGGGATTCACGGTTTCGTCACAGAG
>DASRBR010000580.1:0-12571 GCA_035653495.1 Verrucomicrobiia bacterium | reverse complement strand
TGGAATGCATCGCGATGCGGTTTCAACGCGCCGAACCTCCGGCAGGCATCGCTGAGATTGCAGACCGGCTCGCGGTGCCGTCGCGACTTATCCAGCAAATCATCCAGACATTGCTGGCATCGCGTTTGGTGGTGGAAGTTGCCGGGATTGAACTTTCGTACGCGCCCGCGCGGCCGTTGGAACAAATCACCTGCCACGATGTTTTGCTGGCGATGCGCGGTGTGGATCTGTGCGAGGGATTTGCCACGCGCGAAGAACCGGCGCGTGTCGGCGTTTTTGGCGAATTTGAAAAAATCATGGAAGCCGAACGGCTTGCGGCGTCCTCTGTGACGCTTCGGGCGATGGTGGACCGAAGTGAACTGCTTGCCGCGATGGCCGGCAAACCGGTGAAGGCCGTGACCGAAGGAAATCCGAATGGAAAATCCAGCGGACGGTAGGACGACGCTGCCGCGTCGCCGCCGGACGTTCTCTTGTTGAAGAGTCGCGCCAGTTCCATTAGTCTGCCGCCCTTATGATCGTAGGCGTACCCAAAGAAATCAAAGATTCCGAATACCGCGTGGCGTTGTTGCCTTCGGCGGCGTATCAACTCGTCAAGCGCGGCCATCAAGTGCTTGTCGAACGCGGCGCGGGCGCGGGCGCAGGTTATCCAGATGCCGATTACGAACAGGCCGGCGCAACCCTGGTTTCGGACCATCGCGCGGTTTTCGAAAAATCCGGGATGATCGTGAAGGTCAAGGAACCGCTTCAGCCCGAATATCCGTTGCTGCGGCCGGGCCAGATACTTTTCACCTATCTGCATCTCGCCGCGAGCCGTTCATTGACTGAAGCGCTGCTTAAATCCGGCGTGACGGGCATTGCCTATGAAACGATTGAAGTGAACCGGCGATTGCCATTGCTGGAACCGATGAGCGAAATCGCGGGACGCATGTCGGTTTTGGTGGGTGGATATTTTCTGGCGAAACATCACGGCGGCAGCGGCGTATTGCTGGGCGGCGTGCCAGGCGTGTTGCCGGGACGGGTGGTTGTGCTTGGCGGCGGCGCTTCGGGCATTAATGCCGCGCGCATGGCGACCGGCCTTGGCGCGGACGTGACGATTTTGGAGGTGGACCTGGAACGGATGCGTTTTCTCGACATCACCCTGCACACCGCGCACACGCTATATTCGAATGAAGCGCATTTGATGGGATTGCTGCCGACGGTGGACTTGTTGATCGGCGCGGTGCTTGTGCCCGGAGCCAAGGCGCCAAAATTGATCAATCGCGAGATGCTGCGCCAGATGCGGCCCGGGAGCGTGTTGGTGGACATCGCCATTGACCAAGGGGGCTGCGCGGAAACTTCACGCGCCACAACGCACCAGAATCCGACATTTGTCGAAGAGGGAGTGACCCATTATTGCGTGGCGAACATGCCTGGCGCTTATGCCCGCACGGCCACACAAGCGCTGACGAATGTTACTTATCGTTACGTCGAGTTGCTCGCGGATTTGGGCCTGGCTGAGGCCTGCCAGAAACAACCCGCTTTGGTTGGCGGCGTGAATGTCATGGACGGCAAAGTAACGCACAAGGCCGTTGCTGATGCGCATGGATTGCCTTATTTGCCGCCGGTGTTGAAGTAGCCAAAAGTTTTACAAGGTTGAAGAAGCGGCGCAAGCGTTTGGTGTCCATGTTTTAGCATAAAAAGCAAAACTGAAGCAAGAAGTCATGAACTCACGAAACAGGCGTTTTATTCCTGAATTCTTGAGTTCCTTCTTAATCGAAGTTTTCCGTGTTCAATCCGTGGCTGATTGCTTTGTAATTTTCTCGCTTCCCTGCCGGTTCTTTGCCACAGTTTATGCATGGAGAAAAAGCGCGCCATCTGGCTCGGCTTTGCGCTGCTGTTGATTGCAGTCGGTTTGAGTTGGTACATCAGCCGCTCCCGCGAGCCCACGTACCAAGGCAAACCGCTGACTTACTGGTTGGAACTTCTTAATACTGACGATGGCCGTCTGGTTGATCCTGCCGACAATTCCGCACGAGAAGCTGAACATGCGGTTCAGGCGATTGGAACCAATGCAATCCCAACCCTTTTGGAAATGCTGCAGAAAAAAGATTCGCCGTTGAAAAGTGGGCTGATTGCGCTGAGCACAAAAGAGCATTTCCTGCACATAAATATCTTTCCGGACTCTTATTATCATGCGCTTGCGTTTGATGGGTTCGGCGCCTTGGGAACTAATGGCCGTCAAGCAGTTCCGGCTTTGCTGAAAATATTCAGAAGTTCGGATCAGCGGCCTGGCGCTGCGATGTGTCTCAGGCTGATTGGACCTGCTGCTGAAAGCGCTGTTGCCGCTTTGGTGCACAGCCTTGCTGTGGACACCAACTATGCGGATAAATTGTATATCATATCTGCTTTGGGCGATATCCATGCCCACCCGGAGATGGCTGTTCCGGCGCTCACGAACTGCCTGGCTGATTCCAATAAGATGGTCCGCGATTTTGCGATTATGGCTTTGGGCAACTTCGGCACCAACGCCGCGCAAGCCATCCCAATTCTGGAAACAAAACTGAACGATAATGACCCTGAAACGCGGCAAGAGGTGCTAAAATCACTTAAGCAAATTGATCCCCAAATCGCCAACCAATTTCAAACCAACCACGCCGCTTCTCCGAGATGAATGATAAGGCAATCAATTTCTTTGGAGGAAAACGGCGCGTTGTCTGGTTCAGCATCGTCCTGCTCGCGATTGCAGGCGGTTTGAGTTCGTACATCATGCGTTCCCGCCAGCCGATGCCGATGTACGAAGGCAAGCCATTGACTTACTGGTTGGAGTGCCTTGCGCCTCTGAATCGGACCGAGACCTCCTTTCAACAAGCTGAACACGCAATTCAGTCAATAGGGACCAATGCAATCCCTACGCTTTTGGATATGTTGCAGAAAAGCGATTCGCCTTTAAAAGTGCGGCTGATGAGCTTTCTTCGAAGACACGGATTTCTAAAATTCAAATGGTCGCTTGCAACAGACCAAAACGATGAGGCGTTGGTGGCATTTCAAATGTTAGGCCCTGAGGCACGAGGTGCTGTTCCAACGCTCGTGCAAATGTATCGCAAAAATATTTCACGCAAACCGCGGTCACAGATATTGGATATACTCGATTCTATAGGCCCATCCGCGAATGAGGCTGTGCCTGCGTTGGCATCTTTCCTCGCGAATACGAATGACGAATTGCGGCCTTTGATAGCTCTTACTTTGGGCCAGATACATTCCTGCCCGGAAGTTGGTGTGCCCGCACTGACGAACTACCTGAGCGTTGCTGGTTCGGATCACCTGGTTGTGGCCATGGCTTTAGGTAATTATGGAAAAGATGCCAAAGTCGCCCTCCCTGCTGTAGAGGCGTTATTAACTGACAAAGAAGAGAGCGTGCGCATGGTATCATCAAACGTGATTTCTCAAATCGATTCTCAAACCGCCTCACGATTCCAATCTCAGAATATGGTGCCCCAACCACCCCGATGAAATGGCCAGCAAACTTCTTAAACGCTTCCTCCAGCCATTTTGCATCGCTCACCGATGCCATCAATTCCGCGCTTGACCCTTGTCGCCCATCGCGCTAGAGTGCCCCCAATGATGAACAACGTTCTACAAGTCCTGGTAATCGCGGTCGTCGTAACCGGCGATGCCGCCGGGGCTTGTCGAAGCTAAAACTCGATTTCGACAAAAACCCACGGCTGGCAACGGTCGTGGGTTTTTTGTTATAAGCCCCGATGGCCAGCCACAACTAGAAAGTAACCATGAGCAAAACCGTTGAGTCCGCCAAAAAATCGCAAAATGCCGCAAAGCGTCCCGAAGTCGGCCCCGCCATGAAGGGCAGCGAAATCGTCATCGCCTGCCTCGAACGCGAAGGCGTGGACACCATCTTCGCCTATCCGGGCGGCGCGAGCATGGAATTTCACCAGGCGCTCACCAAGTCGAAGATCCGCACCATCCTGCCGCGTCATGAGCAAGGCGGTGCGTTCGCCGCGGAAGGTTACGCCCGCGCCACCGGTCGGGCCGGTGTTTGCATGGCCACCAGCGGACCCGGCGCCACCAATCTCGTCACCGGCATCGCCGACGCCTACATGGATTCCATCCCGCTCGTGGTCATCACCGGCCAAGTGCCGCAGGCGATGATCGGAAAGGGCGGTTTTCAGGAAACGGATTTCTTCGGCATGACGTTGCCGGTCGTCAAGCACAGTTATCTGGTGACGGACGTGAACGAAATCCCGCGGGTCATCAAGGAAGCGTTCTACATCGCCACCAGCGGTCGGCCCGGCCCCGTGGTGGTGGACGTGCCCAAGAACATCCAACAGGCCAAGGCGCAACCGGTCTATCCGGCTGAAATCAATCTTCGCGGTTTCGAACCGACGCGTCACGCCAGCGACATCGAGTTGAACGAAATCGTCGGGCTCATCGAAAAATCCGAGCGTCCGTTGCTTTATGTGGGCGGTGGCATCATCAGCGGCAACGCCAGCGCGGAATTGATGAAGTTCGCCGAGGCGACGCAGATTCCCGTGACCACCACCATCATGGGCATAGGTTGCTTTCCCGAATCGCACCCGCTTTCGCTCCGCTGGCTCGGGATGCACGGCGCGGCTTACGCGAACTGGGCCGTGAGCGGTGAGTTCGCCCCGAAGCAAAACGATGCGGACACGCCGAAGAAAATTGCTGAAGGCGCGGACCTTTTGCTCGCGTTTGGCGTGCGTTTTGACGACCGCGTGACCGGCAAGGTGGAAAAATTCTGCGAGACCGGCACCATCGTGCACATTGATGTTGACCCGTCCGAGATCAACAAGAATAAACCAGCAAACCTGCCCATCGTGAGCGACATCAAATTCGCGCTCGAACACCTCAACGCGCTGCTCAAGAAGCGCGGCATTTCGAAAAAATTCACCGCATGGCACAAGCAGATTGAGCAGTGGAAGGCCAAGGCGCCTTTCACCTATCGCGTCACCGAGGAAGTGGTCACATCGCAGCACATGAAAGACCACCTCACCGGCAAGGAAAGCGAAGTCATCCTGCCGCAACACGCCATCGAGCTGCTTTACGAATTGACCGGCGGCGATGCCATCATCACCACCGGCGTGGGCCAGCACCAGATGTGGGCCGCGCAATATTACAAATGCAAATTCCCGCGCCAATTCCTCACCAGCGCAGGCCTTGGCGCGATGGGCTACGGTTATCCCGCCGCGCTCGGCGCGAAGGTCGCCCAGCCCAACCGACAGGTGGTGGATATTGACGGCGACGGCTCGTTTCTCATGAACGTGCAGGAACTTGCGACCGCGCATATTGAAAAGATTGCCGCCAAGGCGCTCATCCTGAATAACCAGCACCTCGGCATGGTGGTGCAATGGGAAGACAAGTTTTACCAGGGGAATCGCGGCCATACCTATCTCGGCGATCCGCTCAACATGAAGCAGATATATCCCGATTACATCGCCATCGCCAAAGGTTTCAATGTCCCGTGCGAACGCGTGATGTTTAAGAAGGATTTGCGCGCCGCGTTGCAACGCATGCTTGATTCCGACCAGCCCTATCTGCTCGACGTCATCGTTCCCTACACCGAGCACGTGCTGCCATTCATTCCCGCCGGGCGAACAGTCGGCGAGATGATATGGAAGGCGTAGAAACAAAATACGAGGATTGAGGATGGAGGATAGCGACATCCAAAAGCCTCCAGCTCTCATTGTACAGCCGGGGAAAATGCTTATAGGCTTTCAATCACAGAACGCCATTCGATTTTCAGTTCATTGCAAACGTCTATCAGGCAACCACGTTCCATTCGTTGAGAGCTTTGGCTGGATCATCAAGACACCCTTCCACGGACCAGCCGACAATATCTTCGAATTCAGCAATCGAAAGGTCGTATTCGTCACAATGCTGCTTGATGCGGTGAACCACATCGGCGATTGGCACGGCAGGAAAAGCGGAATCGCAAAATAAATCGCGGGGATGGCTATCGAATTTCTGCCAAATGGCAAGTATCTCCTTAAGCGAATAACAATAGGTCAAATCACCATCGGAACTTTCGATGTCGTAATATCCATTTTCACCGATGTCCGCATCCATAAGCATCGCCGCTTCGTGCTGAGAGAGGCCTTTGCGTTCACGAGCTTGAATCAGCTTGAGCCGATAATTCGTTTTGCGGATTTGCTCCTGGCTCTTAGGTTCTGGTTCCAAATCGTTTGGGCCCTCGATTCCTCGGCGCTCATCCCCCAATATGGCATTCTGCCTAAACAATTAAAGTCCATTGTGCTCATTGGCCTTTTCCGGATGGACTGTTGCTGTCTTCGGTTATGGAAGCTTTTGCAGCCAATATGTTCACGCTCCTTAAAAGTCGCTAAAAGGTCTTTTTCACAGTCCTGCTCCTTCGCCCCCTTCGCGCAACATAAACTTTCCATTTGACCAAAATGGCCCGGTCGGCTATGGGTAGGGTTGTGAATGGCCATTTGAATGCCCGACTTCTGCTGCTAAATGCGCTGCTGCTGCGCCGCGTGGCAGTCGGGTTTTGAGTCGTTCCGGAGAATTTACCAAACCCCACTGCCGAACCGGCGGTGGGGTTTTTGTTTTATTTGTTAACGAAGACGCCGCCGCCATAACACAAAACGACCATGCTCAAAGACCCGTCCAAAAAATACCGCCCGTTCCCGCCGGTCAGCCTCCCTGACCGGCAATGGCCCAACCGCGTCCTCACCCGCGCGCCGCAATGGTGCAGCGTGGACCTTCGCGACGGCAACCAGGCGCTCGCCGTGCCCATGAACGTCAGCCAAAAACTCGAGATGTTCCACACTCTGGTGAAGTGCGGGTTCAAGCAGATCGAAGTCGGTTTTCCGTCCGCGTCCAACACCGAGTTTTCCTTCAATCGCCGTCTCATCGAGGAGCAACGCGCGCCGGAGGATGTCTGGCTCCAGGTGCTCGTGCAGGCGCGGGAAGATTTGATCGAGCGCACGTTCGATTCGCTGGTCGGCGCGCGACGCGTCATCATCCATCTCTACAATTCGACTTCGCCGGCGCAACGGCGCGTCGTGTTCAAGATGTCGAAGGAGGAAATCGTGAATGTCGCCGTGCGCGGCGCGCAGATGATCAAGGACCGCTTGCCGCGTCTCAAGGGAACGGAAGTGATGCTGCAATATTCGCCGGAAAGTTTCAGCGCGACGGAAGTGGAATTCGCCAAGGAAATTTCCGAAGCCGTGATGGATGTCTGGCAGCCGACGCCGCAACGCAAGATGATCTTGAATCTCCCCGACACCGTGGAAGTGGCGATGCCGAATGTTTACGCCGACCAGATCGAATGGGTTTGCCGCCACATCAAAAATCGCGACTCGCTCATCGTCAGCCTGCACACGCACAACGACCGTTCTACGGGCGTGGCGGCGACGGAGCTTGGTTTGCTCGCCGGCGCGGACCGTGTGGAAGGAACGTTGTTCGGCAATGGCGAACGCACTGGCAATCTCGATTTGGTGACGGTGGCGCTCAATCTCTACATGAGCGGCATCGATCCGGAATTGGATTTTGCCAAACTCAACAAAATCCGCGAGACCTACGAGCGTTGTACCGGCATGAAAGTCCCGGCGCGCCAGCCGTATGCGGGCGAGTTGGTTTTCACCGCGTTCAGCGGCTCGCACCAGGACGCCATCCGGAAGGGATTGATCGAATGGAGCGAGCGCAACGGCCAGCATTGGGACGTGCCGTATCTCACGATTGACCCGACCGATATAGGCCGCGAATATCACGAAGTCATCCGCGTCAATAGCCAGTCGGGCAAGGGCGGTGTGGCGTATCTTCTGGAAACCGAATACGGCATCGAATTGCCCAAGGAAATGCAGCGCGAATTCGGTCCCATCGCCAACAACGAGGTGGACCGCATCGGGCGCGAAGTGAGCGGCGCGGAATTGAAGGCGATGTTCTGGAGCGAATACATCGAACGCAATCATCCCTGGCAACTCACGGAATTCGACACCGAAAGCCGCAACGGCGCGGTGCGCTGTCGGGCGATGTTGTTGCGCGACGGCAAGCCGGTGGAATTTTCCGGTGAAGGCAACGGGCCGCTCGCCGCGTTGGTGCATGGATTCACCAAAGCCGGCGTGCCGCGCTTTGAAATCGTCCATTACAGCGAGCACGCGTTAAGTTCCGGCGAGGAAGCCTCGGCCATCGCGTACATCCAAATCAAGCATGCGGACGGCCGCATGCGCTGGGGCGCAGGCGTGGACACCAATATCGAGTTCGCATCTGTCCGCGCCGTACTCAGCGCGCTGAACCGGTCGTAGGGATTTCCTTTCGAAATGGATCCTAAAAAAATAAAAAGTGCGTTGAAGGACATCACCGCCGAAAAAGATCCGACCATCAAAAGCGTCAAATTGGCCTCGCTTTGCACTTCGCTTTGGGCGGAACGCGGCGTGAAGCTGGTGGTCGTCGGCGGCTCGGCCATCGAGATATTGACTGAAGGCGCTTACGCGTCGGGCGACATTGATTTTTGTCATGCTTCAAAGGCGAACCTGCCAGTGCGGGAACGACAGGAAGTGATGGGATTGCTTGGCGCAAAGGGCGGTCCGCGGAACTGGCAGGTAGGCGGAATGTTTGTGGATATTCTGGGCCCATTGGAAACATTCGCCCGCACCGGTTTTCGACACATTGACGCACCTTACGGGCAAGTGCTTTTGGTTGCGCCGGAGGAGTTGCTCGTCGAAAGAGTGCTGGTTTCGGTTTATCCGGAAAAGGATCAAGACGCAGAAGACTGCGCCAAAAAATTCATAGCCGCAGTTTTGGACGGCTACATTGCAATGGACTGGAACGAAGTCTGCAGGATTGCCAATTTGCCGGAATATCGTAATCTCTCGGAGGTTGAAAAAATCGTTGGTGAGGTCGCAGATGAACGCAAAATCAAAAATCCCCTGCATCCCGATTGAGGGCTCCATCAGTTATGAAGACTGGCTTAAAGGCAGGCGCGCTCGGCGGGAAAGTGGCGAGCGAGTGGCACCAAAAATCATCCGCCGCAAGAGCAGTTCGAGTGATAAGCGGTTGAAAAAACTGTTCAAGGGAGAACGCGGTTTGCCATTCACGCCAACAGAGAAGCTTTGATCACTTCGTGCCTGCGTCGGCGCGGCGCGTTGTGGGCGGTTGGCCTATGTCCACGTTGGGACTTTTTCTCGGACTGCGCCGGAGATGGTTTTGAAACAATAATTTCCAGACCATCCAGAGCGCTTCGCGCACGATGGTGCGGGACATCTTCGACTTGCCCTGGACGCGTTCGGTGAAAATGATCGGCACTTCCACCACGCGCATGCCTTGACGCCAAATCTTGTGCGTCATTTCGATCTGGAAACTGTAGCCGTTGGATTGAATCGCATTGAGGTTGATGGATTCCAACGCGCGGCGGCGGAAACATTTGAAACCGCCGGTCGGGTCGGTGAACGGCATTCCGGTGATGACCTGCACGTATTTCGCCGCGGTTGTGCTCAGCATCAACCGGCGCAACGGCCAGTTGATGACGCGAATGCCGTCCTTGTAGCGCGAACCAAGGACAAGGTCCGCGTTCTGAGCGGCGGCGATGAATTTAGGGATGTCGTCCGGGTCATGCGAAAAATCGCCGTCCATTTCCATGATGAACTCGTAGCCGTGCTCCAGCGCCCAGGCGAATCCGGCGCAATAAGCGCGGCCCAGACCCTGCTTTTGCGAGCGGTGCAAAACGTGGATTTCGGGATGCTTCGCCGCCAGTTCATCGGCGAGCTTGCCCGTGCCATCCGGCGAATTATCATCCACGACCAGCAGCTCGACAGGCACAGGCAAACCCAACAAGCGCTTCGTGAGCGGCGGCAGATTGTCCTTCTCGTTATAGGTCGGAACGATGACAAGCGTTTTGTTCATCAGGCAAAGTTTGTTCACAATCCCCTAATTGGACACCAAACACAAGCCGATTTGTTTGATGCCTTCTCCTGATTTGGTGCAATGGCAAATTGCAAAGCTCCCAATCTGGCTGCGAGAAGGGTACCTACTGCGCCTGACAAAGCAGGAGAAGGTTGTCAGTTCTTGACGAAGATTTTGCCGGGCAACTGCCGGATCAGCCGCTTCATCTCCAGTCCGAGCAGGGCGACGGACACCGCCGAACTCGGCAGGCCGCTGCGGCGGATGATTTCGTCAACGCTCGATTCCTCGGTGATGGCGTCGTAAACTTTTTGTTCGTTCTCGGAAAGGTTGAGCGCGGGAAGCTGGCCGGTTTCGGAGGCGCCTGGGGGACGGTTGCTGGCGGGGAAGAGATACTCGAATTCACTCAAAATGTCCTCTGCGCCTTCGCAAAGTTTTGCACCCTTTTTGATCAGTTCGTGACAACCCTTGCTGCGCGGCGAATCAATGCGCCCCGGCACGGCGAAGACCTGGCGTCCCTGTTCGACAGCCATGTGCGCGGTGATGAGGGCGCCGCTGGTGAGGTTCGCTTCGACGACAACCGTCCCCAGCGTCATGCCGGCAACGATGCGGTTGCGAATGGGAAAGGATTGCTTGTCGGCATTGCGATTGAACGGGAATTGCGTGATGAGCGCGCCGTTGGCCGCGATGCGCTCGAACAACTCGGCGTTCTCCGCGGGGAAAACGCGATTGATGCCTGTGCCGAGCACGGCGATGGTCCGGCCTTTGGCGCTCAACGCGCCCTGGTACGCCGCTGTGTCTATGCCGCGGGCGCCGCCGCTCACAACGGTGACGCCAACATAGGCGAGTTGATAAGCGAGCTTCCGCGCGACTTCGATCCCATAATGCGTCGTCATGCGCGAGCCCACCATCGCAACGGCGTTTTTGTCCTGCGCGCCCAGCCGTCCTTTGACATAGAGCACGATGGGCGGATCGTAAATCTGGCGAAGCAATTCGGGATAATCTTCATCGGTGGAGATGAGGATGTGACAGCCGAATTCGGAGATGCGCTTGAGTTCGCCGGCAAGGTCAATGGTTTTTTCCCAACCGGCAATGGCTTCGGCGGTTTCCTCGCCGATGCCGCGCACTTGTTGCAATTGCTGCCTGGAAGCACTGAGGATGGCTGGCGCATCGCCGAAATGTTCGAGCAACTGGCGCACGCGCACCGGACCGACATGCTCAATCATGTTCAGCGCGACGAGCGCTTCGCGAGAATCCATGCGCTGGATACTGCATCAAAAGACCCGGAGTTCAAGCGTGGAGATGGCGATGAAGCGGTTTTCAGCGCAGTAAAATTCGGTCGTTCGATTTCATTCGCCGGATTTTTTTGGCTTGGCCGGCTTGCTTTCTGTTTTGGGGGCGGTGGATTTCGATTCGCCGCCTGCAGCGGGTTTGCTTTCCGCCGGCTTGCTTTCACCGCCGGAAGAAGGAGCATCTTTTTTGGCGGCGGCCTTGTAATTCTCGCTACGATAATCAGTGATGTAAAAGCCGCTGCCCTTGAAAATGAGACCCGCGCCCGCGCCAATAACGCGTTTGACCTTGCCCTTGCCCCATTTTTTCAGGCCGCAAAGCTCCTTCGGGCAGGTATTCAGCGCGGCGTCCGAGATGGACTGAAACTTGTCAAAGTGATGCTCACATTTCAAACAAACATATTCGTACGTTGGCATGCGCTTTTATAAATCAGAAAACAAAAGCGTCAAGGGGTTGCCGGTCCTTGTGAATGCTCCAGCCGTGATGATGACCAAGGCAGCCCGATTTCGCTTGAACGTTCGAATTCGAGTCTGTCACCGATCAATTTCAAACGGGCTTTCTCGACGCCAGCTTGCAGTGCGCGATAGAAAAGATTCATTGGAAATTTTGGCTGTCGACTTCTTGGCTGTGACGAGACAATGAAATGGTTTCAACGCCTCCACGGACAGGATTTTGTAACCTGCGTAGTCAACCATCTCGGCCACAAGAGGGGTGTTGAACGCGTGCTGATGCATGCAGCGATTTTGAGGATTCTGCAGACATTGCTTTTTGAAAGCTTCCATGTCAACTGATCCCCAATCCCTGTCAATATCATGATATTTCAAAATTTCGTCCAGATGCGTCATATCATCTTCCCCGGTATTCTTTTGAAAATCCTCGATCAAATGTTGCAGAGTCGTGGTTGGCCGACGATGATCGAAGGTGCCCTCCTTGTGCGGCACGACCAGGACAAGTCCCCCATCTTCTTTGAGCAATCGGCTCCATTCTTTCAATGCGCGAATTGGATTGGCTGTGTGCTCGATACTGTGGCAGGACAAAACAAAGTCGTAAGAATTCGAAGGAATCATCCGCAAATCAGTTCCTTCAGCGATGTATTGACGACCTGGGGAATGATTTGGGTCGTACTGAAAATTCAATCCTTCGGCAAGGGTGCCTTCCCAGACCGTTTTCGAACTGAAATTGCAATTGTCCAAGCCGGCTACCAAGGAATAAATAGGTATGAACCCTCTCCGCGAGAAGCCCTGGCTGGGACCGCCGATTTCCAAACCACGCCGCCCAGCGACCAAATCTTTGCAAAATTGAAGCGTTTTGGGTTTTGGAGGCTTAAGATAGCGCATCGCTCCCATTACGACGCCGCCCATTCCTCCCGCGCGGAGAGACTTGCGCAATTTCATCCCCTTATCAGAAATCT
>DASRBR010000579.1:0-2173 GCA_035653495.1 Verrucomicrobiia bacterium | reverse complement strand
CCAGATGGCCAAGGACTTCCTTGAACGCTATGTTGAACAAGCCTGGGGCATGTTTTCCAAGTATCGCCAGCAATTTGAGGAGCAGTTTGGCGCACGCGAAGGGCTGGCTGCCTTTTTCTCGTCACTTGCCAATTGGAACCGCGCCATGCTCAATCCGTTCGGAATGCCGTTCATGGGCGGTGGGCCATCCAATCAGGAAACTAACAAGCCCACCCCCCGCGACGAAGCCGAAAAATCGGACCTGCAGGACAAAGTTTCCACGCTGCAACAGCAGATCGCGCGACTGGAGGAAAAGCTGGCAAAAAAGGAAGGCGCTGCAAAAAAACGTTCCAAATCCCCCAAAAAACGGGTCAAACAGTCCAAAAATCCCGGTAAATAGTTTATTGTGCAATCGCACAAAAATTGTTTGACATTCTTTCCGTGCCGATTTATTTTTGTTTCGAAGCTTGGATTTCCAAGTATTTAAACGAGAGAAAATGAATACCAACCCTCCAGTTCAAAAAGGGAAATTCTTTGGGCAGGCTATTGTGCGGATGCACAACGAAATGGGCAACGACTGGAGTTCCAAACCGAAACTGACCAACTCCATCGAGTTGATAACCACCAAAACGTAAAAGGATAGAATTATGAAAACCAAAGACAAACACAGTTCCCGCTCTGAAAGCCATTCGACCGGCCACCATTCTTCCAGCAGCCATTACAGCCGGGCTGGCGCGCCCGGAGCGGAAATTTTCGACCAGGCGATGAAAAGTTACGAACAAGCTTTGCGCACCAGTGCGCGTCTCCAGGAAGACGCCGCGCGTTGGTGGACGAATGTTTTGCAGCAGACCAGTTGCACGCAGGAATGGCAGCGGCAGATCAATTCAGTCATGGCAGAGGCCATTCCGACCGCGGAAAAAAATCTTGAAGAATCGCTGCGGCTCGTGGACCAAAGCTGCAAGACCGGCCTCAACCTGCTGAAACGCGCCGTCGCCGCTCCCCGCTCCAACGGCTCTAACGATATGCAGTCACAGGTGCAGGACCTTTTCCAATCCTCACTCAACGTGCTGCATTCGAACATCCAGGCCATCACCGAATCGCAGGCGCGCGTCGTCGAATCGTGGACTGATTTCATGCGTCGAGGCATCAATTCGACCGCTTCCGCCACGAGCGCGGCCACGGCTGCGGCTAAATAACAACGGAAATCGTTTCGGAGAACTGGACGAATCCAACCACACAACCGATTGTTAGCTCTTATGGTAAAGAATATTTATCTTGCAGGCGGAGCGCGCACGGCCATCGGCGCTTTTTGCGGCGCTTTTGAAAGCATGCCCGCTCCTGCCCTCGGCAGCATCGCCATTCGCGCTGCGGTCGAACGTGCCGGCATTCCGGCAAACAAGGTGGACGAAGTGATTTTCGGCAACGTCGTCAGCGCCGGGCTTGGCCAAAATGTCGCACGCCAATCCGCAATGGGCGCGGGACTCGGCCCCGAAATCGGCGCAACCACCGTCAACAAAGTGTGCGGCTCCGGCTTGAAAGCCGTCATGCTCGCCTCACAGGCAATCCAATGCGGCGATGCGAGCATCATCGTCGCGGGCGGCACGGAAAACATGTCGCGCGCGCCGTATTTGCTCGAACGCGCCCGAACCGGTTACCGGATGGGTAATGGCGAACTCGTTGACGCCATGATCCGGGACGGGTTGTGGGACGTTTACAACAATCTGCACATGGGCGTTTGCGGCGATCGTTGCGCGCAGAAATATGTTTTCACGCGCCAGCAGCAGGACGATTTCGCCGTGGAAAGTTTCAAGCGCGCGCTCGCGGCCACTTCGCAATCCATCTTTGCGAAGGAGATAGTGCCAGTCGAAATCCCCGGCAAAGAACCTGTCGTCGTCAGGGAAGACGAAACATTGAAGAAATTCAACGAGGACAAACTGCGCAAGCTGCGCCCCGCCTTCGGAAAGGAAGGCACCATCACAGCCGGCAACGCGTCGAGCATCAATGACGGCGCGGCGGCGATCGCGGTGTTGTCCGAGGAAAAAGTGAAGGAGCTGGGCGTCAAACCGCAGGCACGCATCCTCGGGTATGCGACGTTTTCGCGCGAACCGGAATGGTTCACCATCGCACCGGTCGGCGCCATTCAGCATTTGATGGAAAAGTTGTCTTTGAAAGTGCAGGACGTCGGATTGTTCGA
>DASRBR010000578.1:0-2327 GCA_035653495.1 Verrucomicrobiia bacterium | reverse complement strand
GCAGAGGACTGCCGCAATCCAAGGCAGGCTTCGCCTGCACCCGAAGCAGCAGACGCGCTCGGGTGGCTCCGTCCTATGGGTCCTATTCGTCCCATCAACCATTGTATTCTCAATAGTCATTGGAACCACTTTACCATGCGGACTTTCTAAAAATGAAACGTACCGTAGGTTTGACAGCATTTTTTTGAAAAGGCTAAAAACGTCAGTTTTCAGCTACTTCGACCAATGTTTATGCGAGTTTGTTGCTTTTCAAAAAACACGACTTTTTGCGTGTAGGACAAAAAACTATTTTTCCTACAAAGAAAAAGGGCCTTTTTCTGCCGCGAAGCGCTCAAAACTGCTTGTTTCGGAATGATTCTTGCGCACAATACAGGCGTGTCTTATTGCCGTAAATTGTTTTGGTTGCTGGCGCTGGTGATTGTTGGAGGATGCACCACCACTCAACCGCCGCCGTCTTCCGCGCCCCTGCCGCCGGATGTTGATCTTTTGCCCGGCCAAAAAGCGGTCATCAAGCCCAAAGTCGCCGTTGCTCCTCCACCCAAAGCGCCTCCTGCTCCGGTGCGCCCGCCAGTCCCAACGGCCATTCCAGATCATCTCAACCCAGGCGACATCTGGGTTCCGTTGGAGCATTGGTGCCTGGCCTGCGGATTTGCAGCGCCGCGCCATATTTCAAACGAGGACGGCCCGGTTTATGCCTTCGCGCTCACGAACGGAACCATGGTCCTGCGCGTCGGCAGTGAACTCGCCACCTGGCGCGGCATGGATTATCACCTCGGCTTCGCGCCTGAAATGATTAATGGCCATCCGTATGTCCATGCATTGGACATCCGCAAAAATTTTCTGCCACTCCTTGAAAATGCGGCGCGATTGGAAACCAACCGCGTGATTGTTCTCGACCCCGGACACGGGGGCACGGACACGGGCACGAGGAATGTAGTGACCGGCCATTTCGAAAAGGAATACGCGCTCGATTTGGCGCGACGCCTTCAAGCATTGCTCGCGGCGGATGGCTGGACGGTGCTTCTCACGCGCACGAATGATATCTATGTGCCGCTTTCCAGCCGCGTGGCTTTCGCGGAAGAGCATAAAGCCGGGCTGTTCATCAGCCTGCATTTCAATTCCAGCTTTCCAGACCGGCAGGAAGCCGGCCTGGAAACTTATTGCCTTACGCCGCACGGGATGCACTCGACCTTGACCCGCGGCTTCGCCGACAATCCGTCGCTCACGTTTCCCAACAACAATTTCGACGTCGAAAACCTGCAGTTCGCCGCGTGTGTTCACCGCGAAATTTTGAAAATGAACGGTCATCTGGACCGCGGCTTGCGGCGCGCGCGTTTTCTCGGGGTTTTGCAAAACCAAAACCGGCCTGCATTCCTGGTTGAAGGCGGTTACCTGTCCAATCCCGCCGAAGCGCGCAAAATCGCCGAGCCTGCCTATCGCCAAAAAATTGCCGAGGCGATCGCGCACGGGATTGAGCAGGAATCCGAAATTCCAGTCGTGGTTGCGGCGCAATCCAAGCCGGTCGCAGCTTCCGCGCCCAAACCTGCTGCTCCGGCGGAAGCCAAACAAATAATTTCCGGCGCGACGAATGGAGTAGTCACCAACGCGAGCATCAGCCGGCACGGAGACGGGAATGACTAACAAGCACGTGGTCGTCACCGGCGGCGCGGGGTTCATCGGTTCGCACCTGGTTGAACGCCTGCTCGCCGACGGAAAATCCGTTGTGGTGATTGACGATTGTTCCACGGGACGGCTCGAAAATTTGCAGGCCGTCAAGTCCCATTCCCAATTGCGCGTCATCCAGGCGAAGCTTTCCGAATGCACTGAATTGCAGGAAATCATCAATTCCACCGGGTCGATTTATCATCTTGCCGCGGCGGTGGGCGTCGAGATGGTGGTGAATTCGCCCATCCACGTCTTGGAAACGAACTTGCACGAAACGGAAGTCCTTCTGGCCGCCGCCGCGCCGGAACGCGTGCCGGTGTTGCTCACCTCCACTTCTGAAGTGTATGGCAAAAGCCAGAAGCCGGCGTTCACCGAGGAAGACGATCTGCTCATCGGCCCGCCGCACTTTGCGCGCTGGAGCTATGCCTGCTCAAAGTTGATGGATGAATTTCTTGCCCTCGCTTATGCGCGGGAAAAATCGTTGCCGGTGGTGATCGCGCGCTTGTTCAACACTGTCGGCCCGCGCCAGACCGGCCGTTACGGAATGGTGCTTCCGCGATTCGTGGCGGCAGCCAAAAGCGGCAAGCCGCTGCAGGTGCACGGTGATGGCCGGCAGACGCGTTGTTTTTGTTACGTGCTCGACACGGTTGAGGCGCTGGTGC
>DASRBR010000577.1:0-2307 GCA_035653495.1 Verrucomicrobiia bacterium | reverse complement strand
TGAATCTAGTTGTTGCGTTTTGCAGAGTTTTTTGCAAAAAATAACAAAATTTTATATCCGGCACGGAATTGCCGGTCAGAAAGATGCAATCAGACAGTCAGAAGCAACCAAATCAGAATCGCAAAAACAACGGACTGCCACCCAAACAGGGTTTGTATGACCCTCAGTTCGAACATGATGCTTGCGGCGTCGGGTTTGTCGTCAACGTCAAAGGCAAAAAGTCCCACGAGATCATCACGCAGGCGTTGACCGTCCTCCTGAACCTTGACCATCGCGGCGCGTGCGGATGCGAGGTCAACACCGGCGACGGCGCAGGCATCCTCATCCAGATGCCGCACGCGTTCCTGCAAAAGGTCTGCGGCGCCAGTGGCATTGATTTGCCAGCCGAAGGCCATTACGGCGCGGGCATCGTTTTTCTCCCGCCCGAACCCGCCGAGCGCCGCGAATGCGAACAGATTTTTGGCAAGATCGTCGCCGAGGAAGGCCAGCACGTCATCGGTTGGCGCGACGTGCCGACAAATAATTCGTCGCTGGGCGAAACCGCGAAAGCTTCCGAGCCGTTCATGCGGCAGGTTTTCATCAAGCGCAATCCAAAGCTCACGGACGACATGGCGTTCGAGCGCAAGCTTTACGTCATTCGCAAACGGGCGACGAACGAAATCCGCCGCGCCGGTTTCCCAGGCAGCGAATATTGGTATGTGTCGAGCCTTTCCTACAAGACGCTCGTCTATAAAGGAATGCTCAACACCGTGCAGGTCGCGCAATATTTTCCCGACCTTTCGGACGCGGCGATGACCACCGCGCTGGCGCTGGTGCACTCGCGTTTCAGCACGAACACTTTCCCAAGCTGGGAACGCGGACATCCCTATCGTTACATCGCGCACAACGGCGAAATCAACACCCTGCGCGGCAACATCAACTGGATGCACGCGCGCCAGGCGATGTTTGAGTCCGATTTGTTCGGGGCCGACCTCAAGCGCATTTTGCCCATCATCAACACCAACGGCAGCGATTCGGCGATGTTCGACAATTGCCTTGAATTGCTCGTCATGGCCGGGCGCTCGTTGCCGCACGCGATGATGATGATGATTCCCGAGCCGTGGACGAACCACGAAAGCATGAGCGACGAGAAAAAGGCATTCTATGAATATCATGGCTGCCTCATGGAACCGTGGGACGGTCCGGCTTCCATCGCGTTCACGGACGGAAAGCAAATCGGCGCGGTGCTCGACCGAAACGGTTTGCGGCCATCGCGTTATTACGTGACGAAAGATGATTTGGTCATAATGGCGTCGGAAGTCGGCGTGCTGGATATTCCGCCCGACAGGATTTTGCAGAAAGGCCGTTTGCAACCCGGCCGCATGTTCCTCGTGGACACGGTCGAGGGGCGCATCGTTGCCGACGAGGAAATCAAACAGAAGATAGCGTCGGAGCATCCGTACCGCGAATGGCTGGATAAATATATGGTGGAACTGGCGAGCGTGGAAAATGCGCCGCATCTGCCCGAGCCAAGCCACGAAACCGTCCTGCGCCGTCAACAGGCGTTTGGTTATACCTTCGAAGATTTGCGCTTGTTGATGGCGCCAATGGCCGCGACTGGAGTGGAAGCGGTTGGTTCGATGGGCACGGACACGCCCCTCGCGGTATTGTCCGACAAGCCGCAATCGCTCTACAATTATTTCAAGCAACTATTCGCGCAGGTCACCAACCCGCCGATTGATTGCATCCGCGAGGAACTCATCACCTCGGCGGAGACGACCATCGGTTCCGAGCGCAACCTGCTCAAGCCCGAGCCGGAAAGCTGCCGCTTGATCGAGCTGAAGACGCCGATTCTCACCAACGAAGAATTTGCCAAGCTCAAGCACCTGAATCGTCCCGATTTCAAATCGGTCACACTGCCCATCCTGTTCAAGGTCTCTGCGGGCGAAAGCGGTTTGGAAGAAGCGATGATACGTCTTTGTTCGCTGGCGGATCAGGCCATCGAAGACGGCGTGAACATTATCATTCTTTCCGACCGCGGCATCGACCGCGAAAATGCGGCGATTCCCGCGTTGCTGGCAGTTTCCGGTCTGCATCATCATTTGATCCGCGCGGGGACGCGCACGCGCGTCGGCCTCGTGCTCGAAAGCGGCGAACCGCGCGAAGTGCATCATTTCTCGCTGCTCATCGGCTACGGAGCGGGCGCGATCAATCCTTATCTCGCGTTCGAAACGCTCGATGACATGATCCGGCAGGGTTTGCTCAAGAACATCGCGCACAAGGACGCTTGCAAAAATTTCGTCAAGGCCGCCGTCAAAGGCGTGGTCA
>DASRBR010000576.1:0-2780 GCA_035653495.1 Verrucomicrobiia bacterium | reverse complement strand
TTTCGCGCCCGATTTGCGCGCGGGCGCAAGCTCCTTGGTGAACTGCCCGACATTCGCCGCGATGGCCGCATTGGCGAGTTGCAAAATTTCCGGTGTGCTGCGGTAATTCGTTTCAATCTTGTACATCTGCGCCTTCGGATAGCGCTCGGGAAATTTCAGTATGTTCTGGAAATTCGCCCCGCGCCACGCATAGATGCTTTGCGCATCGTCGCCGACCACCATCACGTTCTGATGCCGCGCCGCAAGCAAATCGATCAACTCGCTTTGGAGCTGGTTGGTGTCCTGGTATTCATCGACGAGGATGAATTGAAACCGCCGTTGATACTGCTCGCAAACAGCGGCGTTTTCTCGCAACAATCTCAGCCAGAGATCGAGCAGGTCGTCGAAGTCCATCGCGTTCGCGGCGATCTTTCGCTTCGCATAATGTTGCTGCAAATCGGTGATCTGCGGCGCAAGACTGCTGAAGTAATCGTATTCCAGCGCGAGCACTTCCGGGATGGTTTTGCGCGTGTTGATCGCCAGCGAAAAAATGTCCGCCAGCACGTCCGGCTTCGGAAACCGCGTCGCCTTCACGTCAATGTCCGTTTCACCAACACAGGCGGCAATCAAATCGCGGGCATCTTCGCGGTCCATGATGGTGAAGTCGCGCTGGTAACCGAGCAGGTTCGCGTGCTGGCGCAGGATGCGATTGCCAACGGAGTGAAACGTTCCGCCCCAAAGCGCCGGCAAATCCTGGCCGAGCAATTCCGAAACGCGCCGCATCATTTCGCGGGCCGCCTTGTTGGTGAACGTCAGCAGCAGGATGCGGTCGGGCGGGATGCCTTGTTCGAGCAGAAAACCGACGCGATAAGTGAGCGTGCGCGTCTTGCCTGAGCCAGCGCCGGCAATCACCAGTGAAGGACCCGGCGGCGCGGTCACCGCGGCATATTGCTGCGGATTCAGTTCACCCGCATAATTGACCTGCAGGTGGACCGGCGGATTGAACGGATGCAGCACATACTCGCGCGACATGATTTGAATTTACGCCATGGCCGAAATCTGCACACCAAAAAAGGCAGCCGAAGCCTGCCAATCGGCGGCAGGGCGGATGGCAGTCTGCCAAGACCAAGCAAAACGGGCCGAAATAGAGGCGTTTTCACAATGTTGATTGGCATTTAGAATGCTCATTCAACGCCGGGCGATCATGATTCAATGCTGCAAATACTGGCTGCAAGCGCTTAACGGCAGAAAGAATGCCTTCGGCGTCTCGGTCATCATTTTGGCCATCTTCGCGTGGCTGGTCGTCGCATCCAAGGAAGGACTTGTCCCTGTCAAAGTCAATTGGCCCATTTTTTCTGATGAACATTTTGAAAGGCTTGCAATCATCGGCGCGGTCTTGATTACGCTTTTCGCGATTTTCTGGATCCCGTTTCGTCGGCACAAATCTGAGGTGGAAAAATTTGAGAATGAAAAAAGCGGCTTGCTGGAGCAGCACCTCTCGGAATGCGAACGCCTTCAGGCAGGCCACCAGCGCGAGGTCAGCGCGTTCATGACGAGGTTTGCCCAACAGGAAGAGCTTATCAGGACATTGCAATCGGCCCTTGATGACAGGGCGGCCAGGAAGCAGATCCGGGATACGCTGGGACAAAAACTGCTGGCTTTGCGCGAGTGCAGCGACAATATTCTGTCAATCGATCCCTTCTCGTACGCCGAAAACATACAGAGGCAACACGGCGAACAATCTGCCATTTTGCTGAAAGAGATTGCGACCTTCCTGGAAGCGAATCTCGGGAGCGCAGACATGGCGCTTTTCACAAGCCTGGCTGATATCACCTGGACGCCGATCAACCTGGCTGAGGACAAGCCGTCGCAATGGGCCTATGCCCGGGCACGAATCCTCGACAGGCTGGCGCACCACGAAAAGAACCTCTTCAAAATCATCGAGGGTTACAAACCGTAAACTGATTCTCGGGTACGCAAGCAGAAATGCGTCCGCGTCAATTCACCAAAAATGTCCCACCCGAAACGTCCGCTTTCAGATAATCGGGCAATTTGGCAGCGGGAAGTTTTACGACCAACGTGTGCTTGCCGGGGGCTGGTTGAACGTGGCCGGCGCAAGAACCGTCCGCAGCAGGCGAAAGTTTGACCGGCTTGCCATCCAGCCAGACGGCCGTCTCCTTTGAACAGCCCGCGAGTTTGAATTCAACCGGAACGGAACCCGAAACCTGCAATGTCGTTCCGGCAAAAATCGAATCCGGGTCGCGCCACTTGACCGGATTGAGCACCGCTTCCATTTCGCTTTTCAGCAAATGCCCATCCACGAGCGAATAAGCCGCCGTCCATTTCGCATCGGAAAGTTTAGTGTCCAAGATTTTTTCGTCGCCAAATTGGCTTACGTCGAGCGTCTTGGGATAAAGCTTCCAGAACCGCGCTACATTACCCTTCGACGCGTCGAACGGGCCCGGTTTGCCGAGTGCAATAAGAAAGCTATACAGATCCAACTGCTGCGCGGTGCTGAGGGTATCAACCAAGCCCGATGGCATGAGCGAATTGCCCAGTGTGCGGCTCTTGACGGTGTTCTTGGGAATCGTGATTTCCTTGTCCGTGCTGTCGCGCAACACAAGCTGCTCCGTATTTTCGCGCACAAGGATGCCGGCCAGTTCCTCGCCGTCCTTCGTCTCGACCAGCACGGAATGATAACCTTCCTTGATCTTGCGGTTCGGATAAATGACCGATTCAACCAGGTAATCGGGTTGCGCGCTGGCGCCGATGCTCGTCAAATCCGGCCCAACTTTTCCACC
>DASRBR010000575.1:0-10454 GCA_035653495.1 Verrucomicrobiia bacterium | reverse complement strand
AACGTTTTCCTGACGGTTAGGGAAAGCCTCAACAACATCATCAAGCATTCCGGCGCGACAGAAGTCTGGTTCCGTTTACGGCACAGCCTCACCACGCTTTCAATCGTCATTGAGGACAATGGAAAAGGATTTTCAACCGGTGACCGTTGGGCGTGCGGAAATGGGCTCTTGAACATGGAAAAGCGGATGAAAAACCTTGGCGGCTCGTTCAGGCTGACCAGCAATCCTGGCAATGGCGTCAAAATCCATCTGGAAGTGCCGTTGCGACCGGCGGCGGATGAACGAAAATTGACTCTGGAAAAATTGGCCGGTCTGCGATCATGACCCAAATCTCATTTTAATATGCCAGCCAGCGCAAGAGTGGCCATTATTGAGGACGATTCAGGCGTCCGCGAAAGCCTTGCTGTGTTGATCAACGGCGCGGCAGGTTTTCGTTGCGCTGGTGCGTATCCAAACGCCGAGACGGCATTGAAACAGCTTCCCGAAAGCTGGCCGGACATTGCCCTCATGGACATCAATCTCCCGCAGATGTCTGGCATTGATTGCGTCGCAAAATTGAAGTCACTTCGCCCTGAACTTCGCGTCCTGATGCTCACGGTGCACGTGGACAGCGAACTTATTTTCAAATCGCTGAAAGCCGGTGCGGATGGTTATCTCATTAAACAAACCACGCCGTCGGAGATTCTAGATGCATTGGCTGATGTCCTGCGAGGTGGCGCGCCGATGACCAATACCATCGCCCGCAAGGTGGTTCTCTTTTTCCAGCAGCAAGGCGCGGTGGATGACGAAACCGCCAGCCTTACCAAGCGCGAACACGAAATCCTCACGCAGCTCGCCAAAGGCTACCAATACAAGGAAATCGCCGATTCATTGGGCATCACCCTGCTCACCGTCCGCACACACATCCACCATATTTACGAAAAACTCCACGTCCGTTCCCGGACCGAAGCAGTGGTAAAGTTTTTGGGGCGCTAAAGCATTTCCTGTAAAACCGTAGTGCCGACTTACCGAGCCGAAGATTTTTTTGCTGATCCGGTTCGTCACCTCGGTGCCTACGAGATTTGTTGAAATGCCTTAACGCGCAGACTCCCCATGGGGGGAGGGGTGTTTTGCGCGCGATTTTGTGCAACTTTATGAAATTTTGCGGAATCTCAAGTACTTACAACTTTACCCGATTTCACCCGCAACTCGGAACTCAGAACCCGGAAACCCCATCGCGAGTCCCTTTCCAATTTTTTCCTGATAGCTGCAACCAGGTGCAACAAGCTGCAACCAGGTGCAACACCCGGTCAAATCCCGCGTTCCGGAGCGGCAAGATTAAACTCCGTGTTGGGAGTCCCGCCTTCAGGCGGTGGTCAAATTCCGCGTTCCGGGGGCAACTTTAAACTTTAAACCTGGAACCTTAAACTTGCCTCCTACGCAATCCGCAACTGAATGGCCCGAACTTCCCTCTTTCCATCAACCATCAACAATCAACCCTCAACCATTTGGCCGGGACAGCCCGGGAAGGCCCGGGACTATACGGGATTTCAACCACTTACAACGTGGATGATTGATGCTAGATGCTAGTTGCTGGATGCTGGAGCTGAAAACGTCAGTTTTCAGGCTCGCCGTTTCAAATTTTTTCCCAGATAGCTGAAACTAGGTGGAACAAGCTGGAACAAGGTGGAACACCCAGTCAAAAACCCCGTTTCAGTCTGTCCCCTCGTAGCCGAATGGTTTGACTGGAGTGCAAGCGGACAGGGCCCCACGCCGCATTATCCGACACAGCCCGGAACGGTTACATGGTTAATGGTTACATCGCTACAACAATCCTCACGCGGACAAGGCTGTCCGCGCTCCCATCCAACCCGGAACCCGGAACTCAGAACCCTTAAGGCCGACGAGGATAGAGGATAGCAAAAATCCGCCGAATGGAATCATTGCACTCATCCAGCTTCAAGGATCCTGCATCCAGCATCCAGAACCGGCATCCGATTCAAATGTCAAAGAACAGCGTGAACGATAAACGTACACGCGTCCGCCGTCATTCAACGGAGGGGCGGACGTCCTCCTCGCGATGAGGAGAATAGCAGCGGCTTGGATTCTGTCAAGCACATTTTATCAGTCTTTCTGCAACAGGAACAATCTCCTGTTCCCATTCCGCTCGTAAAGCCCCTATGCAAGCTTTGGAGCTTTTCCAGTAAACCGGGGCCGCCGGTGTATGGAGGCGGAGGTTCTTTTGCCGAGCCGCTCGTCACCTCGGCGGCCACGAGATTTCTTGAATCACCCTAACGCCCAAGTATCCGCAAAAACATACTTGATGGTGTGCCTTATCTCACGTCGAGCCACAAGCCATGGCCTAATACGAACGTTGTATTTTTCACAAAAAGTGAGCTTATTTTTTTCATCAAAATGATAGTAAATGCCGATACCGCCTCGCGTTAAATGGAGGTATTGTCCATCCCGTAAGCCATGAATGCGTTGTCCACCTTCGTGGACTACGCATGTCTTCCGGTTCATGGCGCTGGTCAATAAATCAACAAACAAACCAACAGAAAGACCCAGAATGAACAAACTACTCGGATACTCAGCCGCTCTTCTCTCGGTCTCGCTCGTCACCCCATCGGTGATGGCTCAACGCCCCCTGGGTGTTGATGTTTCCTCTTATCAAGGAAGCGGGATAAATTGGTCGAGCGTTTACGCGAACGGTTGCAGGTTCGCCTTCGCCAAGTGCACCGAAGGATACAACTACTTCATCGATCCCGACTACGGTGGGAACATGTCCCGCGGCAAGGGCGCCGGCGTGCAGATGGGTGCCTATCACTTCGCTCATCCCTATGCCAATTATCCTTCACAGGAAGCCGGATACTTCTGGAGCCATGCCAGCGGTTACATCAAGGCCGACGGCAAGAGCCTCATGCCGATGATTGACTTCGAAGAGTTCTCCGGCCACGTCGGAACCAGCACCTACACCCAGTGGTTCAACGACTGGTCCGCGGACATCATCGCTGATGGTCATAGCGCTCATGTCACCCTGCGCCCGGTCATCTATTGCAGCGCCGGAACAGGTGCCTGCGATCTGAACACCAGCATCGCTCTCGGCGGCTGGATCGCCAACTACAACGGTGAAAACCTCTACACCGGCAATCCTTGGAGCTGCTGCGATTGCTGCAATGCCTGGGATCCCTGCACCCAGAACAACTGGACCTACTGGCAGGTCAGCAGCACCGGCCGCATTGGCGGCATCTCCGGCGACGTGGACTTCGACACCTACCCGGACAACCTGGCCACCTTGAAGTCCTGGCAGGGAGTCACCTCCTATTAAGCTGCGCCACGCATAAACGCGGGCACTGGGTAATCTCATCCCGTGTGGATAACAGACCCGCGCAAATCCCAGAATTTGCGCGGGTTCTTTTTCTTAACCTCATTCAGTGTCTTTGTAATCCCGGCATGGACATGGTGCCGCGGTCCTGATAATCTTTGACCTCCAATCCTATGAAATCAAAACTGCACATAATCCTGCTTTTGATCGCCTTTGTTTCAACTTCCGCCATTGCCCAGCTCTCAATCGATGCCCCTGCTCCATCCGGGCCGCCGGACAAACAAAAACTCAGCTACGCGATGGGCATGAAACTGGGCCTTCAGCATAAAGAATCGCGTTCGGACATGAACCTTGAACCGTTCATTCAGGCGCTCAAGGACGTGCTCGGAGGCAAGCCGACCCTCGTCAAGGAATCCGAGCTGGCCCAGTTGTTTTACGATGCCAGAAGAAGCAAGGCGGACAGCAGTGTTCCTGCTCCGGACAAAGACAAAATGGCCTATGCACTGGGCATGCGCATGGCCCGCCAAATCAAGCTCACCGGAATGGATTTGGACCCCAATGTGATCGGAAAGGCGATTCACGATGCCGCGGAAGGCAAACCCACCCAACTCAAGGAATCCGAAATCACTCCCTTATTCAACCAGGCCAAAGCTTGGGACCTCGCAAGCAAATCGGCAAAGAACAAGTCCGATGGCAAGGCGTTTCTTGCCAAAAATGCGAAGGAAAAAGGCGTGACCGTTCTTCCCGATGGATTGCAATACAAAGTTCTCGAGACTGGCACCGGCGATATTCCCAAGACGAACGACATTGTCGTCCTCACCTATGTCGGCAAGACTGTTGATGGCCGCGAGGTTGATCGCCGCTACCAAATTCCCGTTCGCGTCATCGCGCCGATCAAGGGCATTCAGGAAGCTCTTCAAATGATGAAGGTCGGTTCCAAATGGCAGCTTTGCATCCCGGCCGATCTCGCCTATCGCAACGAAGGCAATCCCATGGCCGATATTGGTCCCGACATGACGCTGGTTTACGACTTGGAATTGCTCGAAATCACGTCCATGGACAAACTCAAGGCCACTGGCGGTTCGGGCCGCATCGGGCATGGACTCGGATTGGAGCCTGCGCCGGTCACAGACACCAAAACATCCCAAGCCTCGCAATCCGCTTCGGCAAGTGATAAAACCACAGCGGCCAAATAATTCATTTCCACTCCATGAAAAAGAACTGCAGACTTGTCCGGCTGTTTCCGTTGGCAATGTTGATGGCGGCAACGATTCAAGCCCTCGCCCAAAACACATCTGAGCCAAAACCCCAAGTCGAGTCTCCGCTCACTCAATTGTCCTGGGCCAATGACCATCAGCACGCCGCCCCGACTTTTAACGACAGAACCTCCGAATTCGATTTTGCCTTTACGAACATCTCCGACAAGGAAATCGTCATCGATCACGTCAAGTCCTCCTGCAGTTGCACCGCCGCCAAGCTCCCCGCCGAGCCATGGCACCTTCCGGCCCATACCAACGGCAGCATCCACGTCAGCGTCAATCTCAAGGGCAAAGATGGGGAATTTGAAAAGAAGGTCACCATCTTTTTTGCCGACCCGAACACGCCTCCCAAGGAACTCCAGGTGACCGTCAAAATGCCCGACCGCACCAAGATGCGCAGTGATAACAGGAAGATCGCGCAAGCGGATCGTCAGGCAGTTTTCAAAGGCGATTGCGCTCAATGCCACGCCGAGCCGGCCAAGCATTACACCGGTATGGCACTTTACCACGAGATCTGCGGCGTCTGCCACGAAGCTCGTCCGCGCGACTCCTTGGTCCCTGACCTGCGCCTCATCAAACAGCCCCCCACCGACTACACGTTCTGGAAGACCAACATCGAGCACGGCAAACCCGGCACACTCATGCCCGCATTTGCCATCAGCGAAGGCGGACCGCTGACCGACGAACAAATTGACATGCTCGCCAAAGCCATCGACAAGGCCTATCCCTACGCCCGCTTCGCCAACCAGAACCAACCCCTCCAACCGCTCACGCCAGTCCAAGCCACTCCCCGCGACCGCGTCAACGCCACCACCGCCCAGAAGAACTGATAATCCTCTGAAGCCTCGGGCGGAGGCGATGAACCCGGACGTACAGGAACACGTCACATCCTGCTAAAATAAGTTATCTTTTAGGCGTGAGACGAGCCTAAAAAATTGTGTGACTTCCCTTATGCCCTGCCAAATTTGCGCTCACGGCTTTCTCACGTCCATTTTGAGGCCTTTGAGAACCGACGGAATTTGTTTCGTTCCGGTGACAAACCATCATTTTCTGGGCATAACGATGTCCCAAAAGTGGGTCAATTATTTACTTGAGTTTTTATGGAAATTAGGGTTTCTTGAAATTGCTGATTTCAGCCAGGCATTGTGCCTGTCGGATACTATAAAAGATTGCATGAACAAGTTTAAACCGACGAGGGTGTCTTGAGTCGCCCCTTTCCTCCGCGTTCTCCTTCTTCTTCCGCTTCGTTTGTCCGGGTCAACGGGAAAATTCGTGCTCGCGAAGTCCGGGTCATAGGAGTGGATGGCAAACAGCTCGGCGTCCTGTCCTTGGGCGATGCCCTGAACATGGCGCGCGCCAATGGAGTGGATCTGGTTGAGATTGCTCCCAATGCCACGCCGCCCGTCTGCCGCCTGGTCGATTTCGGCAAGTTCCGCTACGAACAGGCCAAGAAGGACAAGGAATCCAAAAAGCACCAGCACGCCAACAAGGTCAAGGAAATCCAGCTCAGCCCGAAGATTGATCCGCATGATCTCGGCGTGAAGTTGAGCCACGCGATCGATTTCCTTTGCGAGGACATGAAGGTCAAGGTGGTGCTGAAATTCCGCGGCCGCGAAATGGCCCACACGGAATTTGGCTTCAAACTCATCAAAAAATTTCTCGACGATATCACTCCTTATGGCCATCCCGACGCGCCGCCCCGGATGCTCGGACGCGCCATCAACGTGATGATCAGTCCCCTGCCCCGCAACAAACGCGCGAAGAACCCGCACGAATCTCACATGCAGGCCAAAACCGGATCTTTGGAGTCAAAAAAGAATTCCAATAATCACGCGCAAAACGGCATGCCTCACCCCGACCATTCTCCATCGCATCCCGAAGGGGCGCGCGCCTCTGATGCTCCGTGATGGTTCCGTTCATCAGCTTCCGCGCTTGAAAGTTTAAATCCCAAACTTGAAACTCGCGGCGCATGCCCTGGCCGCAGAATTACGATCCAACCGGCAACGCCGCGCTCTCGACCTTGCTTGCGGCGTTGCCAGTCATCCTTTTGCTCGGCTCCATTGCCGCTCTTCGAATCCGCATCCATTTCGCCGCGTTGATGGGCTTGGCAATTGCGCTGGCGGTTGCAATTCTCATTTGCCGGATGCCGCTCACCGCAGCTGCGGCTGCAACCATTTATGGCGCGGCTTACGGGTTGTTTCCCATCGGCTGGATCATCCTCAACCTCATCTTCCTGTATCAACTCACGGTCGAAAAAGGATTTTTCTCCATCCTGCGAACAAGCCTGGCCTCGCTCACGCCCGACCCGCGCGTCCAGGTAATTCTCATCGCGTTTTCGCTCGGCGCATTTTTCGAAGGCGCGGCAGGATTTGGAACACCGGTCGCCGTCACTGCGGCGATTCTCATCCAACTCGGCTTTCGGCCGGTTGAAGCTTCGGGGCTTTCGCTCATCGCCAACACCGCACCGGTGGCTTTTGGAGCGCTGGGCACCCCGATCATCGCGTTAAGCAAAACCACCGGCATCAGCGAAGTGGTTTTGTCCGCAATGGTCGGACGCCAACTGCCATTTTTCTCAATGCTTGTGCCGTTCTGGGTCGTATGGGCCATGGCGGGCTTTCGCGGAATGCTGGAAATCTGGCCTGCGGCGCTCACGGCTGGCTTCGCTTTTGCCGTCCCGCAATTCGTGATTTCAAACTTTCATGGCCCATGGCTGGTGGACATCGTTTCCGCCATTTCCTCCATGGGCGCAATCGCCGTGCTGGTCCGTTTCTGGCAACCAAAACGGACCTGGAAATTTAAAGCTGCAAATGCCTTCGAAGAACCCGCAGAAAAATCTGTCGCGTCAATCATTCACACGCCGCAAGCCATCCGGCGCGCATGGGCGCCGTGGATTTTGTTGAGCGGTTTTGTTTTTCTTTGGGGATTGCCCGGCGTCAAAAATTCGCTCAATCACCTTTCGTCGCCGGAGTTCGCCGTGGCCGGATTGCACAACGCTGTCATCCGAACGCCGCCGGTCGTGCCGCCCGCCACGCCCGACCACCCCATCCAACCCGAGCCCGCCATCTTCGCGTTCAACTGGCTTTCAGCCACCGGCACGGGAATCCTGGCCGCATCCATCCTTGCAGGCTGGGCGATGGGATTTTCGGCAGGCGGCATGCTGCGGGTTTATTGGAAAACATTGGTGATGGTGCGTTTTTCACTTATCACCATCGCGGCCATGCTCGCGTTGGGCTTCGTGACGCGTTATTCGGGAACGGATGCAACGCTGGGCCTGGCGCTGGCACGAACGGGAAAATTATATCCATTCTTCGGCACATTGCTCGGCTGGCTGGGTGTGGCGTTGACCGGCTCGGACACGGCCTCGAATGTTTTATTCGGCGGATTGCAACGCATCACTGCCGAGCAAACCGGTTTGTCACCGGTATTGATGGCCGCGGCAAACAGCTCCGGCGGGGTGATGGGCAAAATGCTGGACGCGCAAAGCATCGTCGTCGCCAGCACCGCAACGGATTGTTACGGAATCGAAGGAAACATTCTGCGCTACGTCTTTTTCCACAGCCTCGCGCTGGCGACGCTGATGGGCATTCTGGTTTTTCTGCAGGCGCATGTCGCCCCGTTCAGTTCAATGGTGGTTTCGTTGCACTCACCGTGAAGGAAGGGATCACGAACAGAAAATTCGGCCCGCTCAATTTCACATCCGCCAATTTTGAATCTCGCAGAACCCGCGCGTACTCTTTCGCGTGGCGAATGTCCACAATCCTCACGCGTCCGCCCGGCTTGAGCACGCGAATAATTTCGCGAATCGCGGTTTCCCGCCCAGCCGCATCATAAATGTTGTGCAACGCCCAGCTCGACAAAATCACGTCAAAGGAGTTATCGGCGAAAGGCAGCTTCCGCGCATCGCCATCGCGCAACTCGACCCGGTCCGCAACATTTTCAATCTCCACATTGCGCCAGGTCGCCTCACGCGAATTGCCGGCCTGGTCTTCCTTCTGCCAGAGGTCCACACCGATGGCCTTACCAGTGCGCAAACGTTTGGCCGCCCCGATGAGCATCAATCCGTGGCCGCAGCCAACATCCAGCACAATTTCGTCGCCACGCCAGGGAATTGAAGCGAGCAGCTTGTCCCGCAATCGCATCTTGCCGCTGAGGCTTCCCCAAACCATCACGCCGCCCTGCGCGAAAAACACCACGCCGACTGTAAAAAACGGCCACGTAAAATATCGCAGCCAGGAAAAAATGCCATGATCCGCGGCCATGACACTCACCCATGCCGATACAAAAGCCGCGGCGCAAAGAATGTAAAACGTCCGCACGACTCCCGGCGCATCAATTCCATAAGCGGCGCGTCCAGCGACCGGGAGTTTCTCTCCGTGAATCTCCGTGGGTGGCATCAGGCCGCATTGTAGAGCCACTGCAGAGCGATTCAACCCTCTTTCAACCAAAACTGCGCCTTATTTTCGTTTTGCCACGTTGGCGCCTTCTCCAACCGACCAGGTGACTTGGTCCGCCTTGCCGGAGACATTTTCAGGAAATATCAATTGCACATCGGTCGTCTTTGCAAAGAAATGATTTGGCGATTGCGCGAACATGACGAACCGCACGCCACCAAGCCGCGCGATCAACTGATGATTCTCCTTCGTGATCTCAATGTTGCCTTCGTAAGTGCCGGTGTAACTGTCCAGCAGCGATTCTGGAAGGGTGAATTCCGGCTTGCCAGGCTTGCCGAGTTCGCGAACCCAGATATTGCGGAAACGGACTGGATTGCCGTGATCTTGCAATGCGATGGGCTGCTTCTCCGGATGCGGGCTGTAAGGTGCGCGCTCCAGCCATGAAGTTGGGCCGGTCAAAGTCACATTGTTCTGGATCAGCACGCCATTGTGAAAGATGGTTTCGCGTACCGGTGAAACGAGCTTCCCTTCGGCATCGAAACGAGGAGCGGTGTAGATGATATCATAAGTCTGCCATTCACCGGGAGGCAGGGAGGCGTTCACAAGCGGCGGATATTGGCCGTAAATCGCGCCTGCCTGTCCGTCTGAATAGGTTTTGGCATTGTACGAGTCGAGCACCTGCACTTCGTAACGGTCGAACCCAAAAAACACTCCGCTGTTGCCGCGGCCCTGGCCTTCGCCGTGAGGCGGATTGGGCGTCGCCCATTCCACATGAAGCTGGCAATCGCCAAAGTTCTGGAGCGTGCGGACGTAACCGCTGCCTTTCACGCATTCCATGTAACCGTCGCGCATGATCCATTTGGTTGGGCTGCCATCATTGAGGCTTACCCATTTCGATAAATCGGTGCCGTCAAACAAAACAATCGCATCGGAAGGTGCCTTCCCAGGCTGCTCCTGGCTTGAAGACGTGGCCGGAGTGATGGTTGGCGGCGCGGGGCGGTCGCGGTCGTGGTCAACCCAGTTCGGGTCAGGCGTCGTCCAACAGTTGGTTTCGCCTGGAAGCATGAGCGTGGTGTGGACGATTGGAGCGAGTTCTCTTTCCCGTTTAGGCGATTGCGTTGAAGAGATTGTCCTTCTTTGTGTCGGAGATGTTGGAGTGGTGCGACAACCAAGAAGCGCCAGAGTAGCGCACAGAGTGATTGTTATCGTGGGAATTTTTCTAAGTATCATAAAGTTTCAGCAAGCTGATTTCCGCGAGAGTATCACGCGGAGAATTTCAGACAAGAGCGGAGAAAAGATCCGATTGCCCACGCGCAAGCCGCAAAGATCGTATTCAATCTGGCGCATCCGTTTTACTTCTGCTTTGGAATTCTTTGTGAATACTGGAATTTTACCCGTCACCAATCTTTATAATCCCTCGGCCGGCTGGTATTTTTATTTGGCGGGGAGAGCGGGAAAACGTGCTCGTCATCTTTTTGCGAATCCAAAAGCTGTTCCGCC
>DASRBR010000574.1:0-7420 GCA_035653495.1 Verrucomicrobiia bacterium | reverse complement strand
TGATTGAATTGCTGGTGGTGATTGCCATTGTTGTCATCCTTGCCGGTTTGCTTTTGCCGGCGTTGGCCCGCTCCAAAGCGCGCGCTCATGCCGTGGAATGCATGAACAACCAGCATCAGTTGATTTTCGCCTGGCAGCTTTATTCGAGTGATAACAACGATCAATTGGTTTACAATTTGGGCGGCAACCTGAGCAATCCCGGCAGCATGGCGCCAAGCGGCCAGCCGAATTGGGTCGATAACATCATGGATTGGACGCTCAACCCCGGCAACACCAACACCGCTTTCGCCGCGACTTCCTTGCTGGCCCCTTATGCAAGCCTCTCGGTTCCCATTTACCGATGCCCGGCGGACAGAGCCCTTAGTGACATTCAAAAGGCCGCAGGTTGGACAGCGCGCGTCCGCAGTGTGGCGATGAATGCAATGGTTGGAAATCCCGGCAATCTCCTTAATGGCGGCGCGAACGTCAACAATCCGCTTTACCGGCAGTTTCTTAAGGAAGAGGACATTCCGCGCGCGTCCGAAATCTTCGTCTTTTTGGATGAACATCCCGACAGCATCAATGACGGCTATTTCATAGACAAACCGCCCGCGAATAGCTACAGCGGCGGAGCTTACAACCAGCCGCCGCCGACAGATTATGAATGGATTGATTTGCCAGGCTCCTATCACAATGGCGCAGGCAGTTTTGTTTTTGCCGATGGCCATGCCGAACTGCATCAATGGCTTTATGACAGCACCAAGCCTCCTCCGGTTGCTGAAGGGGTGAATCTGCCCGAGTGGATCGACTCGACGCAAACCTCGGATTTGTATTGGGTGCTGCAGCACATGAGCATCGTTTCCTATTAAGGGAAGTGCGTTCAAAGCTCGCAATTTTCTTCCCAGCTGTTAAGCTCTTCCAGCATGTTTGGCGCAACAACAAGCAATGTTAAATCCTGCCGCGGATTCACGCTGGTTGAATTGCTGGTGGTCATCGCGATCATTGCGGTGCTTGCCGGTCTTTTGCTTCCTGCATTGGCTCGTGCCAAGGAAAAGGGACGACAGGCTTCCTGCATCAGCAGCGTCAAGCAACAAACTCTGGCCGTGCTCATGTATGCCGATGACCAGGGGGGCGCCTTGCCTCCCACAGCATACAACGATGCGTCTGGAAATGAGATTGACTGGCCGGCGCTGCTCGATCCCTACCTCAACTACGAGGACAAAATCCATCTTTGTCCATCGGACCAAAAGTCACGCGCCAATTCGTATGGCCTGAATGAACTCGTGTTCGCGGACATGACCGATCCCGGCGCGCCGCAACCGCTTAGCGTATCCGCTTTTCTTTCTCCCAGCACGAGCATCATGCAAGGCGACATCGGCACGGAAGATGATTTTGTCACGCCCCGTCCGGACACGTTGAAGCTTACCGCGCCCGGTTCACCGTTGAACGACGACGAAGACGCGCGCCCTTCAACGCGGCACATGGACCGTTGCGATCTCGGCTTTATGGATGGCCATGGCGAACAATTGCCTTTAGGTAAGTTTTACACGAGCCAGACGCCGGTGAACAAATGGTTCAGTCCTTGATTTACCAGCGTCACACCTTATTTCATCGCCCTGTCCAAAAAATCCGCGATGTGAAGCGCCTCGATTTTTGAGCCCGCCTTCGCAAGGCCCGCGCGAATCTGCAACAGGCAACCGGGATTAGTGGTGACCACGATTTGCGCGCCGGTTTTCAAGATGTTTTCGATTTTGCGCCGCTGGAGGCGTTCAGCCATTTCAGGCTCGGTTAGATTGTAACTTCCCGCGCTGCCGCAACAGACGTCGGACTCAGGCAGTTCCACGAAATGCGCACCGGCGACAGCGCGCACCAATTCGCGGGGCGGTTTGGTGATGTGCTGCGGATGCGCCAGATGACAGGCGTCGTGGTAAGTCACTTTGCGAACTGCGGAATGTCCCCATGCATCGGGACGGAGTGCGGAATTGTTTGATGCGGCAGATGCCGCGAGAACTTCAGTGAGGTCTTTGACCTTGGCGCTGAATTGTTTTGCGCGCTCAGCCCATTGCGGGTCGTCGCGAAGCAGATTTCCATATTCCTTGAGCGTCGAACCGCAGCCCGCGGCGTTGATGACGATGAGCGGCAGATTCTGTCGCTCAAAAACCGCGATATTACGCCGGGCGCAATTGCGCGCGAGCTCAAGCTGTCCGCTGTGCGCATACAACGCGCCGCAACAAACCTGCTCGCGCGGTGTGACAACTTCGTAACCGGCACGGTTGAGCAACCGCACGCTGGCAGCGTTTGTTTCTCCGAATAAAACGCTCATGACGCAGCCGCTGATGAAACCGGCGCGTTGCATGCCGGTCGCATTCGTCCCATTTGTCCCATCAACAGAGCGCGAGATCGCAGGAGAAACCTCAGGGAGTTTCACGGCTGCGAGATCGCGCGGCACCAACGACAATGCCTCGCGGGCGAGTTTCGGCAGCAACTTTTCCACATGCAAAAGGCGGATGATTCTCGCAGGCAGTAATGCAAGTTTCATGCGCGATGGAAACGGAAATACTTTTTCGATGGCCACGCGCCGCAAAAAATTTTGGAACGGCGAACGCCGATGATTTTTTTCAATATGGTCGCGTGTGTGTTCGAGCAAATCGCCGTATTGCACGCCGCTGGGACAAACCGCTTCGCATGCGCGGCAGCCAAGGCAAAGGTCAATGTGCCGCACCGCAGCTCCGCTGAGCGGCAGCCGGCCATCCTGCACCGCCCGCATCAAGTAGATGCGCCCGCGCGGCGAATCGTTTTCGTTGCCGGTTTCCAAATACGTCGGGCAAGAAGAAAGGCAGAGGCCGCAATGGATGCAGGCGAGCGATTTGTCGTAATCCAAAAAGCGTCCGGGAGCGTCTTTGTTCATAACGGCAATTCGGGCAAAAGATTTTTTGGGTCGAACGCCGCCTTCACGCGCCGCATCAATTCCAGCGGCAATTCCTGTTTTTCTGCCGGAGCCGCGCCGCGATGGTAAACGACCCCGTTGCCCGCGCGCGCAAGAAACGGCGCATTCAACTTGTGCAGCGTTTCAACCAATTTGGAAGGCAAAACGGAAAGGCTCTGCACCGAAGCGGATTCATTCCAAAACTTCGTTTCGTGCTCAAGCGAGCCCGGCTCGTTGAAACCAATATTTGATGCACGTTCCAACTGCCATTCCACTTCCTCACGCGTCCCGGCGAAGCCCAAAACCACAACAAATTCTTTGGCGTTGGAACCCGCCTCCCTCGATTCCGCATTCCGTCCCGATGCATCGGGAAACTCCGCACTCGTGAGGTCCAAGACCATCGGCGCAATCTCCAACTGCATCACTTCTTCGATTAACCTGTCCGCTTGGTCCAACGTTTCGCAACGTGCCTGGACGAATCGCTCGGTTTCCGGAACAGGACGCAATTTGAATGTCGCTTCCAGCACCGTCCCAAGGCTGCCACGCGCGCCGATGAATAGTTTCATCAAGTCATATCCGGCAACATTCTTCACCACCTTGCCACCGGAATGGATCACAGTCCCATCTGCGAGGGCGACCTTGATCCCGATCAGATGATCGCGGATCGTTCCATAACCAAATCGCCGTGGCCCGCTCAAATTTGCGCCAATCAATTCAGCAATGGTGGTCCGTTGGGGATGCGGCGGATCGATCGGCAGCCATTGGCGATGCTGTGCCAATCCGTTTTGCAAAGCGGCCAGCGCCATGCCCGCTTCGACGGTCGACGTCAAATCTTCGGGCGTGTATTCCAGGATGTTTCCGCCGATGGTCATGCCGCAATCTGTTTTTTCGGCGCGAAATCCGCGCAACGTTTCGAGCCGGGAAACATTTTGTGCGGATTGCAGCCGTTTTTGGGATCGAAAACGCGCCGCAACGTGCGCATCGCCTCGAGGTCTTCGCGCGTGAATTGTTTCGCCATGAAATCGATCTTCTCGACGCCGATGCCGTGCTCGCCGGTCACGCTGCCGCCCAGTTCGATGCACTTCTCCAAAATGTCGTGCCCCGCCGCGAGCGCTCGCTGCACCTGCGCGGCGTCGCGTTCATCATAAAGGATGAGCGGATGGATATTGCCGTCGCCCGCGTGAAAAACATTCGGGATGCGCAGCCCGTATTTTTTGCTGCACGATTGGATGAAGCGCATCATCTCCGGCAATTTCGAGCGTGGCACGACGCCGTCCTGCGTGATGAAATTCGGACTCAGTCGGCCGATTGCGCCGAACGCGCGCTTGCGGCTTTTCCAAAGGTTCATGCGTTCTTCATCGTTTTTGGCAAGGCGGACTTCGCGCGCGCGATTGCGACTGCAAATCTCCATCACGCGTTCCGCCTGCCGGTCCAGTCCCGCCGCCAACCCGTCCAGTTCCACAATCAGCACCGCGCCCGCATTGAGCGGAAAACCGAAATGATACGCAGCCTCGACCGCCTGGGTGATGAGCTGGTCCATCATCTCCAACGCGCCCGGCACAATCCCCGCCGCGATGATGTCGCTCACCGTCCTGCTCGCATCGTCCACATTTTCGAACACACCCAGCATCGTCTTGAACATCTGCGGCGCGCGGATGAGCTTCAGCAACACGCGAGTGACGATGCCGAACATCCCCTCGCAACCGATCACCGCGCCGCGCAAATCGTAACCATCCACTTCTTCGCCGCCGTCCGGTCGGGCGCCGAGCCAGACGATTTCGCCATCGGGCAAAACCATTTCGAAGCCGAGAACGTGATTGGTCGTGACGCCGTATTTGAGCGTGTGCGGTCCGCCGGAATTTGTCGCCACGTTGCCACCGATGGTGCAGGCGGACTGGCTCGATGGATCCGGCGCATAATAAAGCCCGTGGCCTTTCACCGCCTGCGTGACCCATGCATTCACGCAACCGGCTTCAACGAGCGCGCGGCGATTGCGGTAATCAATTTCCAAAATCCTATTCATCCGCGTCAATGCGATCATCACGCCGCCCGTCACCGCCAAAACCGTGCCGCTCAAGCTCGTGCCCGCCCCGCGCGGGATGATGGGTAAATTATTTTGCGCACAAAAACGAGCTGTGGCCGCCACTTCAGCGGTCGTGCGTGGCAACACCACCACGTTGGGCAAATTTTTTTCCAGCGTGTAGGCGTCGCATTCGTACACGAGCAATTCCTGTTCGCCGTGGATGATGTTTGCCGCGCCGACGATGCCACGCAATGCCTCGAGCATGGGCGCAGTCAATTTCACAGGCGGCTCAGGTTGCATGGACTGAGAGTAATCGCAAAGAGGGATGTTGAAAAGAACGGGAATTTCGGTCGGGTGCTCGTCATCGGGTATTTTGTAAATTGTTATTTGATTTCGATTTGATGCAAACCACGCTTGCTGTAGGTTCTCCGCATGTTGTCAGAAAAACCGTGGAATTTCGAGCGGCTGGTGCGGGTGATTGTGGCCGTTCTATTCTTCGTCTCATTTTTCTTCCTCGAATTCGCATTCGTCCAACATGTTGCGGGCAAGCAAAGTTTGAAGGAAGGCTCTTTAGGTTTCGTCGTGCTGAACTCGCTCGGATTTCATGGCTCGGTCTTATTGGCGACCGCCATTGTCCTCGGGCTCGATCACCTTTCCTGGAGCGATGCGTTTGGTTTTTCAAAACGACCCATCGGCCATGCTGTCTTGCTTGGATTGTCCACCGCATTGGTATTTCTGCCTGCCGCAATGGTGTTGCAGGATGTTTCGCTGCGGCTGCTGGAACATTTCCATTTCTCAACTCCGGCAGAGCCTGCCGTCGCCGAATTTGAGAAGGCGACCACCTGGGCCAGCCGCGCCTACCTCGTTTTTTTCGCGGTGGTCCTTGCGCCCATCGCCGAGGAAATGTTTTTTCGCGGCATTCTTTACACCGCGATCAAGCAATTCGGTTATCCGCGGCTTGCCTTGTGGGGGAGCGCGTTCATTTTTGCCTTCATTCATCTCACCCTGGCGATTTTTGTGCCGCTCGTTCTCTTAAGCCTCGTCCTCATCTGGTTGTACGAAAAGACGGACAATCTTCTGGCGCCCATCACGGCGCACGCGGTGTTCAACGGCATCAATGTCATCTTGATGTATTACAGCGATTCATTGACAGAATCGTTCCGACGGCTTTTTCCGCACTTGCGATGAACGAATTTGAACTCATCAACCAGCTCACGGCATCGCTCCCCACAAACGCATCCCTTATCCAGGGCGCGGGGGACGATTGCGCCGTGCTGGACCTTGGAGTGCCGGAGAAATTCTTGTTGTTCAAAACCGATGCGGTCGTGGAAGGCATACATTTCGCTGCGGAAACGCCGCCGGAAAAAATCGGTCACAAGGCGCTCGCGCGCTGCTTGAGCGACATTGCCGCCATGGCCGGAACTCCCGCCGCCGCGCTCATCACGCTCGCGTTGCCGCGCAAATTCGATGCCGCTCACGTGGAAAAAATTTATTCAGGCATTAACGCCCTGGCTCGCCGTTACAACGTTGCCATTGCCGGCGGAGAAACCACGACCAATCCGGAACGCATTTTGATTTCCGTCGCGTTGCTCGGGACTGTTCCGCGTAATGAGTGCATCTTGCGCTCCGGCGCGGGCGTTGGTGATGCGCTGTTCGTCACCGGTGAGTTGGGCGGTTCGCTTGCCGGGAAACATCTCCAATTCGAGCCGCGCATTGCCGAGGCTCGCTGGCTGGCGGAACATTTTTCCATTCACGCGATGATTGATTTAAGCGACGGATTGGCTGGGGATTTGCGTCACGTCCTCCGCGCAAGCCATGTGGGCGCGGAACTGCTCGCCAGCGCGATTCCCATCAGCCGCAGCGCAAAAATCGCGTCGAAGGCAGAAACGGCGACGAAGACCCCGCTGCTCGCCGCGCTCACGGACGGCGAAGATTTTGAATTGCTGTTCGCCGTCGCCAGTTGCGATGCAGTCCCGCTGCTGGACGCATGGAAGAAGGAGTTTCCCAAATTGAAGCTTAGCTGCATCGGCAAAATCATCGCGGGTGAAGGCGTGAGCATCCGCGACAAGAGCGGCACGCATCCATTGGAAGCCCATGGCTACGTTCATTTCCAATAGCGCGGAAGCGACGGAAGCGCTCGGCGCGGAATGGGGACGCACGGCAAAGAGTGGATGGGTCATCGGGCTGAGCGGCGATTTGGGCGCGGGCAAAACGCAACTTGCAAAAGGCATCGCGCGCGGGCTGGGTTTCAGTGGCCGCGTTCATTCGCCCACGTTCACGCTGGTCAATCAATATGAAGGCGGGCGCCTGCCGCTGTTTCACGTGGATTTGTATCGTCTCGAAACGCCCGAACAAATCATCGCCGCCGGGCTTCAGGAATATTTTCAGCCCGAAGGCGTCAGCATCATCGAATGGCCGGAACGATGGGCCGGTTCGAGCTTGAAAGTTCGAACTCCAAAAAATTTTTATCGCCGCGTGATGATTGAAATCAT
>DASRBR010000573.1:0-4654 GCA_035653495.1 Verrucomicrobiia bacterium | reverse complement strand
CGCGCGGCCTTTTTGCGCTTTGGTTTTCCCGTGCAAATCAAATTCTGGCGGTTTGAGCTGAAGCTCGCCCATACCTGGACAATTGCCAGCGGTGTGAAAACGGGCGGCACAAATGTCTCCCCGGTGGCCATCCTGGAACTCACCGCGAAGGACGGGACTGTCGGCCTGGGCGAATGCGCGCCCGCCAGCCGTTACAATGAAAATGTCGAGGGCGGGATGGACTTCTTGGCGAAGGTGGACGCCGACAAGCTTTCGTTCGACGACGTTCGCGGCAGCATGCGTTATGTCGAGGGACTTGCGCCGGGACAATTCGCGGCGAAATCGGCATTGAACATCGCCCTGCTCGACGGCCTTGCGCGCAAGCTCGGCAAGCCGATCTATGACTATTTCGATCTCGGTTTTCACGACAAGCATCACGTCACCTCCTTCAGCATCGGCATAGACAAGCCGGAAATCATCCGGCAGAAAGTTTTGGCGGCGGAACAATATCCCATTTTGAAATTGAAAGTCGGCGGGCCGGACGACAAGGCGAACATGACGGCCTTGCGCGAGGCCGCGCCGAAAAAATGGGTGCGCGTGGACGCCAATGAAGGCTGGAAAACCAAGGAAGAAGCGCTCTCCATGATCGAGTGGCTCGCCAAGGATGGCTACATTCAGTTCGTCGAACAGCCGATGCCCGCCACGACAGACCCCAAGGACCTTGCGTGGCTGAAAGCGCGCTCGCCGTTGCCGCTCGTCGGCGATGAGGCGTATCACACCGCGAAAGACGTTGCGCAGTGCGCGGAATGTTATCACGGCGTGAACGTGAAGTTGTGCAAAACGGGGGGAGTGAGCAACGCGTTTGAAGCGTTGAAGGCGGCGCGCAAAGCCGGGCTCAAAACGATGATCGGGTGCATGATTGAGACGAGCATCCACATCAGCGCCGCCGCGCATCTCGCGGAATTATGCGATTACCTCGATCTGGACGGCAATCTGCTCGTCACAAATGATCCGTATCTGGGCGTCACCGCGCAAAATGGTTTGCTTTCGTTCGCGAACACGCCGGAAAAAACTGGCTTGCGCGTTCGTGCCCGCAGTTGATCCAAAAGCGGCAGAGGGCTGCCGCACTCCAAAACCTGGCGGATGTTTAAGTGCGCGTTGACGGGCGCGGCAGCGTCTTGGAGTGCGCCAGTCCTCTGGCGCTTTCATCTGAAAGGGCGAGATGCTTTCGTATTCGCTCCAATTAAAAGAAACAGGAAACAAAATGGAAAAAGTTACCGGCATCGGCGGTGTTTTCTTCAAGGCGAAAGACCCGGAAAAGATGACTGCATGGTATCGCGAGCATCTGGGAATTAATTCGCAGGATGGCCACGCGGATTTCGTATGGCGCGACAAGGACCATCCGGAAACCACTGGCCGCACGGTCTGGTCAGTTTTTCCCGCGGACAGCGATTATTTCAATGGGCCAATCATGATCAACTATCGTGTCGCAAATCTTGACCGGATGCTCGAACAGCTTCGTCGTGGCGACGTGACGATTGAGAAGGTCGAGGATTACGATTACGGGAAATTCGCGTGGCTCAAAGATCCCGAAGGCAATCGCATTGAACTGTGGGAGCCGAAGGGGAAGTAATCCCAAGGAAAAACTTCGAACATCCAACATCGAACAACGAACGTCCAATGGTTTAGCGATTCGGTGTTGGGCGTTCGATGTTCGATGTTCAGCGTTTTCTTACTTTCCCTGCACTCACAACCCTGTCGGATGATCCAAGAATTCCCACGGCACTTTGAATTTGCGCGAAAGTTCGGCCGCGAGCGCCTTCACGCCGAAAGTTTCCGTCGCGTAATGACCGCCATAGAGCACGTTCACGCTCAAGTCCTCCGCCAAGGCGTAAGTCCAATGCGGTCCTTCGCCGGTGATGAATGTGTCTACGCCTTCGCTCGCCGCGAGTTTCAATTCACTGCCCGCGCCGCCGGTGACGACGCCAATTTTTTGGCAGATGGCCGGACCACCGGGCAATACAATCGGCGCATGACCGATGGCGCGTTGCAATCGTAGCGCAAGTTCTTCGCGGGAGATTTTTGCGCGCGCCTGCAAACCGAGAAATTGTCCCTTGTCGAAAAAGAAGGGACGCGTATTTTTTAATTTAAGCGCAGCACAGAGCTGCGCGTTGTTGCCAAGACGAGGGTGCGCATCCAGGGGAAGATGCGAGCTGTAAACCGCCAGATCATGCTCGATGAGCAAACGCAAAAGTTCGTGACGCTTGCCGGTCCAGGGATGCGTCGGCGACCAGAACAAACCGTGATGCACAACCAGCAAATCGGCCTTCGCCGCAATGGCCAGGCGAACCGTTGCCACCGAAGCATCCACCGTTGCCGCGATGCGCGTGACTTTGCCGCGGTTCTCGACCTGCAAGCCGTTGACCGCGCCGTCGTAATCGTTGATTTCGCGGGTGCGAAGCGTTTGGTCGCAGTAACTCACAATGCTGGACAGGGAAACAGCCATGGCGCGAGGAAAGCAGAGCTGGATGGGAATGTAAAGGGGTGCGTGATTGTTGTTGCGTATTGCGTATTGTGTGTCAGAAAGGCAGTCGCTCGCTTAGACCACCTCAACGGAACACGCAACACGCAACATGGGTCATCCCAACGCGAGCGGAGGTTCAGGAGTTCGGTCAGTCCCCCCAAATTTTTGCGAACATTTATTGAAATCTTTGGCGAGCGTTCTATAGTGCGCATCATTTCATGCATCAAAAATGACTAATCCGATTGATGGCCCTCACAACTGGGATCTCCAGGCAGCCCGCAGCATGTACAACATCCACCGCTGGGGCGCGAAATATTTCGACATCAATGAAGCCGGACGCGTCGTGGCCACGCCGCAACAGGAAAACGGCGCCGCGGTGGACATCAACGACGTGATTGAAGAGGCGAAGGCGCGCGGGTTGCGTTTTCCGTTGTTGATCCGGTTCCAGGACATTTTGCGCCATCGCGTTGAGTCCATCAATCTTGCGTTCCGCAATTCCATCGCCGAGTTCAATTATCAAGGCTCCTATCGCGGCGTTTTTCCCATCAAGGTGAATCAATTGCGCGAGGTGGTTGAAGAAATTTTGGATGCGGGCAAGCCCTATCAATTCGGATTGGAAGTCGGCAGCAAACCGGAATTGTTCGCCGGCCTTGCATTGCAGAGCCAGATCGGCAGCCTCATCATCTGCAACGGTTACAAGGATGCGGGCTTCATCAAGATGGCCATTCTCGGGATCAAGCTTGGCAAAAAAGTCATCATGGTCGTCGAAAAGCTGGAGGAATTGCGCCAAATCATCAGCCTCTCCAAGCAGCTTGGCGTCGAGCCGCTCATTGGCATCCGCGCGCGCTTGATGAGCAAAGGCGCGGGCAAATGGGCCGAAAGCGGCGGCGAAAACGCGAAGTTCGGCCTTTGCACCGCCGAGATGCTCGCCGCGGTGGACATGCTCAAGGCCGAAGGGCTCTCGCATTGTTTCAAGCTGCTGCATTTTCACATCGGCTCGCAAGTGCCGGACATTTTGACCGTCAAAAAAGCGGTGCAGGAATCGGCCCGCTTTTACGCGAAGCTTTACAAGATGGGTTTTGAGATCGAATACATGGACGTCGGCGGCGGCCTGGGCGTGGATTACGACGGCAGCCGCTCGGCCTTCGACAGTTCAACGAATTACACGCTCCAGGAATACACGAACGACATCGTTTATTACATCGCCGACGTTTGCAATGCAGAGAAGGTGCCGCATCCGGGCATCATCAGCGAAAGCGGCCGCGCCATTGTTGCGCACCACAGCGTGCTGATCGTCGAGGTTTTCGGCTCGATTGAAAAAATCCGTTCCAACGGTTTGCACTACGGCGACAACGAACATCCGCTCGTGCGCGAACTGCTCGACATCCGCAAGAACCTTTCCAAGCTCAACAAGCTCGAGGCGTATCACGACGCGCTCGAACGCCGTGACGACGCCCACCAGATGTTCACGCTCGGCATGATGGATTTGCCAGACAAGGCGAAAATAGAAAATCTTTACTGGGAAATCGGCCTCGAAGTGGCACAAAGTTTCCAAGGCCAGCCTTATATTCCCGAGGAAATACGCAAGCTCGAAGACACCCTCGCCGACCAGTTCCTCTGCAACTTTTCCGTGTTCCAGTCGCTGCTGGATCATTGGGCATTGGGACAGTTGTTTCCCATCATGCCGGTCAACAAATTGAATGAACGGCCCACGCGCGAGGCGACGCTGGTGGACATCACCTGCGATTCCGACGGCCAGGTGAACAAGTTCATCGACCTGCGCGACGTCCGCGACACGCTGCCTTTGCACAAACTGGCCGCCAACGGCAACGGGCAGGTTGAGCCCTATTACATCGGCTTCTTCCTGATGGGCGCGTATCAGGACATCATGGGCGATTTGCACAACTTGTTCGGCCGCGTGAACGAAGTGCATGTGTTCCTCGACCCGGATGAGCCCGCCGGTTATTACATCGAGGAAATCATCGAAGGCACGACCATCGCGCAGGCTTTGGCGTCGGTCCAATATGACGAGAACGAATTGAAGCGCCTGATGAAGGCGCAGGTTGACGAAGCCATCAAGTCCGACCGTATGAAACCATCCGAGGCGATGCGCCTGCTGGATGATTACGAACGCGGCCTGAAAGATTACAC
>DASRBR010000572.1:0-3233 GCA_035653495.1 Verrucomicrobiia bacterium | reverse complement strand
CATAAGTCTTCAACAATTCGTGCAACGCCTCCTTTTGTTCCGCAGTGAGCTTGTCGGCGGAAATACCGGGCGGATTCAACAAGTGCGCCTTGCGCGCATTGCCCAGAATCATTTCCTTCGGCGCGGGAATGTCGAGTATGGCGATTTTTTGCTGGTCCGGCGAAAGTGATTTCACGAAGGCGCGCCCGAGCGTTTCCTCCTCGCGCAACACGCGCAAACCCTTGCGCGGGCCTTCGCGGACTTCGGCCGGGTTAGCGCCGTAAAAAGCCGGCGTGGCCGCAAGCACTTCACTGCCGCGCACGACAAAATTCAGCGAGAGATGATGTCCCTCGACGCGCCAGCCCCAAACGTGCTTGCCCGGTTTGCCGAAAATGGTGAAGAAATATTTGTCCGGGTTGCGTTCCGGTCCCTTGCCTTGCTCGATCGCCTTGAGAACGTCCTCGAGGCTCATGATGGTGACCGCCTTTGCGTAACCGCGCAGGCTGAGACCCGAGCTGAGCAACGCGTGGGCGAGCTTTTGTTGAGCGGGCGACATTTCCTGGAACGGCAAACCTTTGCGTGGCTTGGGAATGAAATGCCAGTCGAACCGCTCGTCGTTCTCGAATGCATAGCTGGCCTTGGCCTGCTGTTCAGGCGAGAGCGCATTGAGCCAGTTGTTCGCCGCATCGGCCATCTCTTCGCCCGGAGATGCCTGCAACGGCGATGCCGAAATGAAGGCGAGAAGCAGCGAAGCCAGAACTGTCCTGCTCAAAAGCGAGCGAAAGTGATTCATGGCATGAAGGTCAGCAAAGACCATCCGAAAGGCAATGAAAAACTCAACGGAGTCCGCGACCAAGAGCCCGTCCAAGGCTCCCTACTTGTTTGTTGGGCGTACTTCCCAATTTCCTTGTCATTCAGGAACAAATTTTGTACCCTGCGCTCTTGGAATTATATTCCAGTGTGCATGTGTGCTTATGCCAACAATCGAAAAAATCCCAACCCGAAAAACGGGTGCGGGCGGGCGTCCATCCAACGCCGCTCTCACCGATTCAGTGACCCCCAAGGAAGTCATCGCTGAGCTTGAAAAACACATCCTTGTGGATGGTTTCAAGCTGGTGATTGACCTTGAGCGCAGTCGTGGCTCGCGAATTGTGGATGCTCCCACCGGCCGCGAGTTGATCGACCTCTACAGTTTCTACGCGTCCATGCCGGTGGGCTATAACCATCCGCACTTTGATCGGCCCGAGGTGAAGGCGGAAATGCTTGCCGCATCCAAGATCAAGGTCGCCAACGCGGACGTTTATTCCGCGCCATACGCAACGTTTGTGAAAACATTCTCGCGCGTCGTCGGGATGCCACCCTTGGAACGCTATTTTTTCATCGAAGGCGGCGCGCTGGCGGTTGAGAACGCCCTCAAGGCCGCGATGGATTGGAAAGTCCGCAAGAACATCGCCGCCGGCAAAGGCGAGCGCGGCACGGAAATCCTGCATTTCGAACGCGCGTTCCACGGCCGCAGCGGTTACACGATGAGTCTCACCAACACCGACCCGCGCAAGGTGCTGTATTATCCGAAGTTTCCCTGGCCGCGCGTTCCCGCGCCAGGAATTGATTTTTCTTTGCCCGCTTCCGAGCGGCTCAAGGACGTGGCGGACCGGGAGAAGCAGATTGAAAAACAGATACGCGAAATTGTCGCGAAAAAACGCGATGACATCGCCGCGATCATCATCGAGCCGGTGCAGGGCGAAGGCGGCGATAATCATTTTCGCGGCGAATGGCTGCAGACCTTGCGCAATATCTGCGACGAAAACGAGATGCTGCTCATCTTCGACGAAGTGCAGACCGGCATGGGATTGACCGGCAAGAATTGGTGCTGCGAACATTTCGGCGTGGTGCCCGATTTGATGGCGTTCGGCAAGAAGGCGCAGGTTTGCGGCGTGATGGCCGGCCCGCGATTGGACGAAGTGAAGGACAACGTGTTTCGCCTGCCGAGCCGCATCAATTCGACCTGGGGCGGCAACTTCACCGATTACGTGCGTTCGACGCATTACTTGCGCATCATGGAGGAGGAAAAGCTGGTCGAAAATGCGCGCGTCAAGGGCAAGTTGTTCCTCGCGCAATTGCAGAAACTCACCGCGCGGCATTCCATCATTTCGCGCGTGCGCGGACGCGGGCTGTTGCTGGCGTTCAGTTTGCCAACCGGCGCGATGCGCGACGCGTTCTGGAAGGGCGCGTTTGAATTGGGCTTGCTGGTGGTCCGTTGCGGCGAAAAATCCATCCGCTTGCGTCCCGTGCTCGATATCAAGGATGAAACGATCGAAGCTGCCCTGCGCATCATGGACAATGCGTGCCGCAAGGTGAATGGTTAGGCAGTAAGGTAGGGACGGCGCGCTGCGCCGTCCGCGGACATCGCAGCGCGATGTCCCTACCAAAAGAAATATTTTTTGGACGACTTACAGAGCGGCGAAAAATTAATATGGGCAAATCCGTTTCAAAATCGAAGGGCAAAGCCTCGAACGCGGCCTTGTTCAAGAAACTCGGTTTAAAGGACGTCAATGCCGGCGTTTTTTGCGGCCAATGGATGGGCAGTGGCAGCGTCATCAACAGCGTCTCACCGCTCGATGGCAAAACCTTGGCAAGTATTCGCCAGGCCACGCTGGAAGAATATGAGATCGCGGTGAAGCGCGCGTTGGCGGCGTTCCAGAAATGGCAGTTGGTTCCCGCGCCCAAACGCGGCGAAATCATCCGGCAGCTTGGCAACGCGTTGCGCGAAGCGAAGCAGGACCTCGGTCGGCTCGTCACCCTCGAAGCTGGAAAAATCCCCGCGGAAGGCGAAGGCGAAGTCCAGGAGATGATTGACATCTGCGATTTCGCGGTCGGCCTTTCACGCCAGCTTTACGGATTGACCATCGCGTCCGAGCGTCCGCAACACCGCATGATGGAGCAATGGCATCCGCTCGGCGCGGTCGGCGTCATCACGTCATTCAATTTTCCCGTTGCGGTCTGGGCATGGAACAGCGCCCTGGCCGCGGTGTGCGGCAATTCGGTGGTTTGGAAACCATCCGGCCAGACACCGCTCACCGCGCTTGCGACAACGAAAATCGCCGAACGCGTTTGCCGCGAGAACAAGATTGATCCGGCAATTTTTACGCTGGTGACCGGTGATGGCGCGACCATCGGCCAAACGATGATCAATGATCGCCGTTTTCCGCTGATTTCCGCGACCGGTTCCACACGCATGGGGCGCATCGTCGGCG
>DASRBR010000571.1:0-5284 GCA_035653495.1 Verrucomicrobiia bacterium | reverse complement strand
TTCCAGCTCGTAGACAAAATTTTGGTTACTTCCCGTTCGACGTTCATTAACTTATCCCCATGTCGCAACCTCCCAAAAGGCAACTGCGCGCGCTTTGCATTTACGCATTCCAAGAACCGCCTAAAGGCGGAACTCCAAACTCGGATGGGCTCGCGGCAAAAAGCGAAAAACAAGTCAGGCCGCCTGAAGGCGGGACTCCAAACTCGGAATAGCCATGTTCGCGCATTCTTAACAAGTAACCTTGCGATTTTCGGTGATCGGTTCATTGGCCTCTTTTTTTCGTCTTCGCTTCCGCCAGCAATGCCCGCCATTTCTCGACGCGTTCCTTGATTTTCTTTTCCACGCCTTGCTCGGTCGGTTCGTAATATTTTTTGTCCGCGCCAAGATAATCCTGCGCGACGAAATGCTCCGGATGATCGTGCGCATATTCGTAACCGGTGCCATGCCCCAATCGCTCTGCGCCTTTGTAATGCGCGTCGCGCAAATGTTCCGGCACCGCCAGCGTGCGGCCGGAACGCACATCTTCCAATGCCTTGTCGATCGCTATAATGGTGCTGTTGCTCTTATGCGCCGTCGCAATGTAAATCGCGGCTTCGGCAATCGGAAGCCGCGCCTCGGGCCAGCCGACAAATTCCGCCGCTTGATTCGCCGCCGTTGCCAGCACCAAGGCCATGGGATCCGCCAATCCGACATCTTCCGCTGCGTGCACGATGATGCGTCGCGTGATATACTGCGGGTCTTCGCCGGCATGGATCATCTTGGCGAGCCAGTAAAGCGTCGCGTCCACGTCGCTACCGCGCATCGCCTTGATGAACGCCGAAATCGTGTCGTAATGCGCATCGCCATCGCCGTCATAGACGACCGCTTTCTTCTGGATGCTTTGTTCCGCAACGGCGAGGTCAATATGAACCATGCCATTGGCCTGCGGTGAAGTGGTGAGCGCGGCGATTTCCAGCGAGTTCAATGCCTTGCGCGCGTCTCCATCGGCAAGTTTCGCCAGGTGACGCAACGCCGCTTCGTCCGCCTGAATTTTCATGAAGCCCAAACCGCGTTCGCTGTCGTGCAAGGCCCGTTGGAGCAAATCGTAAAGTTCATCCTCCGAAAGCGGGCGCAATTCAAAAATCTGTGAGCGCGACACCAGCGGCGAATTGACGAAGAAAAACGGATTGTGCGTCGTCGCGCCGATGAGCCGCACCACCCCGCTCTCGACATCCGGCAGCAAAACATCCTGTTGCGCCTTGTTGAACCGATGGATTTCGTCGATGAACAAAATGGTCGGCTGGCCTTTGTTGGCGAGACGGTTTGCCGCGCTGGAAAGCACGCGCCGCATGTCGGCGACATTCGATTCCACGCCGCTGAGCCGCTCGAACTTGCTGCTCGTCTGCCGCGCGATAATTTGCGCCAACGAAGTCTTGCCCGTGCCCGGTGGTCCGTAAAAGATCAGCGATTGGATGCGGTCGGCCTCAATGGCGCGCCGGAGCAATTGGCCGGGACCGAGAATGTGCGATTGCCCGACGTATTCGTCCAGGTTACGGGGACGCATGCGCGCAGCCAACGGCGCGTGCGAAGTGGCAGGCGTCTCGGCTGGTTTAGTGGCGGCAATCTCCGATGATGGCGGTGCCGGGGCGAAGAGGTCATCCCGTGACATGGAAATATAATAGCAGTTTTAAGGTGGGTGGCCAGAGGAGAAGCCGGTCAAGGCTTGATGGGAATTGTGCATTGTTGAGTGTTGCTGGTTGATGATGAACAGTTTGTGGTGGTTTTTGGATGAGTTCACAGGCCGCAGCAAACGATGGCTTGCATTTTGCAACAACTCCGGGCTGACGCGCGCAAATTTTTTCCCGTAAGTGAAACAAGGTGAAACAAGCTGAAACGAGTTGAAACACCCGGTCGGGATGTCGCACTTCGTGAACCCGGAACCCGGAACTCTGAACTCGGGACCCTTTCCTTTTTTTCCCGTAAGTGAAACAAGGTGAAACAAGCTGAAACGAGGTGAAACACCCGGTCGGGGTGTCGCACTTCGTGAACCCGGAACCCGAACTCTGAACTCGGGACCCTTTTCTTTTTTTCCCGTAAGTGAAACAAGGTGAAACAAGCTGAAACGAGGTGAAACAGACCGTCCGGCCAAGTGAAACAGACCGTCTGGTTTGCGTGAAAATCACGCATTTTGGACGCCGGAAGGCTTTGGAATTTATGCCGAGCCGCTCGAAATGGTTGGATACAGGATTTCCATTCCGGCAACGGTATCGCCGGAAGACGCAAGCACCGGGCGGTGCCGTCCTTCGCGCTCCTTGACTCACGCGACGGCCATTGTCTCATGGCGCATTGCGCATGTCCATCGAATTCAGAAGAACCGCCTGAAGGCGGGACTCCCAACTCGGAACAGCCATGTTCGCGCAAGCATAACAATTAACCGCGCGATTTTTACGTCGAGGCGGCGCTCTTTGCTCGGCTGGGTTGCAATCAAGTCAATGAGGGTGCGCGAGCCCATCCGTGTTTGGAGTTCCGCCTTTAGGCGGCAAAAAGCGGAAAACAATTCAGGCCGCCTGAAAGCGGGACTCCCAACTCGGAAATCGCACTGATGCGCCCTTTTCCGGCTCGTCGGCAAAACTGCACTCTTTGCATTGACGCATTCCAAGAACCGCCTGAAGGCGGGACTCCGAACACGGAACAGCCATGTTCGCGCAAGCGTAACAATTAACCGCGCGATTTTTACGTCGAAGCGGCGCTCTTTGCTCGGCTGGGTTGCAATCAAGTCAATGAGGGCGAGCGAGCCCATCCGTGTTTGGAGTTCCGCCTTTAGGCGGCAAAAAGCGGAAAACAATTCAGGCCGCCTGAAGGCGGGACTCCCAACTCGGAGAAAAGAGCGCCGACACCGAAGAAATAAAAAACCCCACCGTAATGCCGTGTGTAACAGTTCCTATGAACGCCTTAGGAATAGGTGGAACCCGATCGATTGTTTTCGACTTCCAGTGAAGGCCTGTCGGCCATAACCGAAATAGAGGCTCCTTTTATTTTTAACTACGGTTCAAGGACTTAGTTAAGAGCACGAACATGGCAGGGTAAATCCCAATGCTCGACTTTCCAAAGAGCAAGGCACAATGTCATTTTCACTGTGCCATTTTCTGGAAAAGACTATTGTTGAAGAGCAACGGTTTCTCAAGAAAAAAAATCCCTCCTGCCGAAAATTTTTCTGAACCTCGCGTTTGACAATCCCACTTGACCGTGCGTGGACAAGTGGCAAGTTTATTTAACCACCGGTTTGGGGTCTTGACCTACGGCTTACAAGGCGGGCGGGGCTCAAAAGGTGATTCTATGAAAAAAATTATCATTCGCGTTCTCATCGGCTTCGGCGTTCTCATCGTCGTGGCGCTCCTTGTTGTTTTCTTTTCGCTCGACTCCATCGTCAAAGCGGGGGTCGAACGGGTCGGGCCCATGATCACTAAAGTGGACGTCAAGCTCGGCTCGGCGCAGATTTCGCCCTTTGGCGGCAGCGCCCGTTTGACCAAGCTGTTCGTCGGCAATCCCGAAGGTTTTAAATCCCCTTCCGCAATGCAGGTGGGCGATATCAAAGTCGGCGCGCAAATGGGCTCGCTCATGTCGCAAACGATTGTGATCAATGACATCAACATCCAAAACGCGGACATCACGCTGGAAGGCGGTTTGGAGAACAATAATCTCACCAAAATCATGGACAATGTTGACGGCTCCAGCGCTGAAGCTGGCAATCAGCCCAAACCCAAGAATGCCCCGCCACAGCCCGGCGCAAGCAAAAGCTCCAAGAAATTCATCGTCAAAGATTTCGTGATGGACGGCACGAAAATTCATCTCGATGTGAAAATTTCCGCGCTCGGCAAAACCGTGGCGGTTCCGAACACGACCCTCCCGATGCCGCCGTTGCACATACAGAACATCGGCGTGAAGGAAAATGGCGTGACCGCAGAGCAGCTTACACAGGCGATCATGAAACCGTTGCTTGCAAGTGTTATCCAGGCTTCCTCGCAGGAAGTTGCCCATCTTGGCTCCAATGTGGGCGGCGAACTGAAAAACCTCGGCGGCTCGAACACCGTCAATAAAGTCGAAAAAAGCATCGGGAATCTCTTCAACAAGCATTGATTTGCGTGGGAGCGCGGACAGCTTGTCCGCTCAACTTTGAAACGACGCGGACAGGGCTGTCCGCGCTCCGATTCGCGTCCGAATGCGTCATCCTAATCGGACTTTTCGACTGGCTTCATCCCCGCTTTTGACCTATCCTCATCCGCTTGTTAAAGTTCTGGATGGATTGATTCCGTCCTGTGCTCGTTGGATTTTATGATGACCAGCAGTCAAATACGCCAGTCGTTCCTCGATTTTTTCAAATCGAAGCAGCACACCCTCGTGCCTTCGTCCAGCCTCATGCCCGATTCGCCGAACCTGCTGTTCACCAACGCCGGCATGAACCAGTTCGTTCCCATTTTTCTCGGCCAGGTCAAATGCCCGTACAACCCGCCCCGCGCAGCCGACACCCAAAAATGCATCCGCGCCGGCGGCAAACACAACGACCTGGACGACGTCGGTCTCGACACGTATCACCACACTTTTTTCGAGATGCTTGGCAATTGGAGCTTCGGCGATTATTTCAAGAAGGAGGCCATTGAATGGGCTTGGGAATTGGTTGTCGGCATCTGGAAATTTCCGCCGCAACGCCTTTATGCGACGGTTTACAATCCCGACAAATCGCAGAACGACCCGAGCGAATTCGACCAGGAAGCTTGGAACCATTGGGCGGAAAAATTCCGCAGCGTCGGCCTCGACCCAGCCATCCACATCGTCAATGGCAACAAGAAGGACAATTTCTGGATGATGGGCGATACCGGGCCGTGCGGTCCATGCTCGGAATTGCACGTTGACCTCACGCCCGCCGGCGACACGTGCGGCGCGCTCGTCAACAAAGGCAGCGCCGAATGCATCGAGATTTGGAATTTGGTGTTCATCCAATTCAATGCGAACCCGGACGGCACGTTCTCTCCCCTGCCCGCCCGCCACGTCGATACCGGCATGGGTTTCGAACGCGTCACGAGCATCATCCAGGGCACGAAAGGATTTAAGGATTTCGCCAACGCGAAAATTTCCAATTACGAGACGGACATTTTTCGCCCAATTTTTGACGAGTTGGAAAAATTGAGCGGAAAAAAATACGGTTCGACGTTACCGCAATTGAATGAGCACGCGGGCGGCGTTGATTTGGGCGTGGCTGTCCCGGCCAGCGAAAAGGGGAGCGCGACCGTCCCGGTCGCACCCGTTG
>DASRBR010000570.1:0-5791 GCA_035653495.1 Verrucomicrobiia bacterium | reverse complement strand
CCATTTGCAACAGGCGATCGAACGAAATCCTTTCAAGGTCCGCCGTCGGGATGCGCTGGCCATAAGCATCCGCTGAAGCGCGAATGCGCGCCATCGCCTCATCCAGGGCGCTGCGTTTGATCTCCACACCCTTGCCGCGCGCTACAACAGGGTCCGGAAAAAGATCGCTGGATTTGGAATCCGCGCCGGACTTCGCCGTGGTGTTCGGTGACGCCGCCTTATCGTCGGCTCTCAAAAGGGTCGTGGTGATGACCGCAGCCGCCGTGATCCCTGCTGCTGCGAGCACGAGATAAAGTTTGCCGTTTGATTTCATAATCTCTTGTTGTTTTGATCGCCGATTGTTTCAGTTAAATTTTTGCAACCCTCACGTTGCTGATGTCCGGGTCTTTCTGCAATTCTTCCAGCACGCCGGCCGGCGGCACGCTGTCCAGGTTCAACACCGTCAACGCATGGCCGCCCGCAGTGTCGCGGCTCAAGCTCATGCTCGCGATGTTCACGTTGTGTTTGCCCAGCAACGTGCCCAAATACCCCACAATGCCGGGACGGTCTTTGTTCCTTAGAAACAACAGCACGCCTTCGGGCACAATCTCCACCGGCTGGCTGTTCACCCGCACAATGCGCGGCTGGCTCTTCGAACCGTATAGCGTGCCGCCCACTGAAACTTTCTGCTCGCCGCTGTAAACGGCCAGGTGCAGCCACTCGTTGAAATCTGTCTCTTCGTTCGACTTGATTTCTTCCACGCGCAATCCAAGCGCTTCAGCCAGTGTCCGGACGTTGACCTGGTTCACGTCCTTGCCGCCGGCGGATTCCAAAAATCCCTTGAGCACGAACCGCGTGATGGGGTCGCTGGGCGCTTCCGTGGCCTTCCCCCCGTAAGTGACCACGAGCCGGTCGTTGCGCTTGGGCGCAAGCTGGGCGGCCAATCGGCCCAATTTCTCGCCCAACGCAAGATATGGCTTCACTTGCGCATACGTCTTGGCATCAAGATTCGGAAGATTGACCGCATTGCGAACCGCGCCGTTCAATAAATAATCTGTGATCGCCTCGGCCACTTCGATGCCCACGTTCTCCTGCGCTTCCTCCGTGCTCGCGCCCAAATGAGGCGTCATGATGACCTGCGGCAAGTCGCGTAACGGGAACTCTTTGGGCAACGGCTCGGTCTCAAACACATCCAGCGCCGCGCCCGCCACCTTGCCGCTTTTGACCGCCTCGTACAAATCTTTCTCATTGATGATGCCGCCACGCGCGCAATTCAGCACCCGCGCGCCCTGCTTCATCTTCGCGAATGCCGCGGCGTTGATCATCCCGCGCGTCTCGTCGCTCATCGGCATGTGGACGGTGATGAAATCGCATCGCGCAAAGATTTCATCCAGCTCCACCAACTCAACCTGCAACGCATTCGCGCGTGAAAGCGTCAGGTAAGGGTCGTAAGCCAGCACGCGCATGCCGAAAACAATGGCGCGCCGTGCCACTTCCGTCCCGATGCGCCCCATGCCAAGAATGCCCAGGGTTTTGTTGTAAAGCTCAACGCCCTGGAACGCCTTGCGGTTCCATTCACCGGCTTTCATCGAAGCATTGGCCTGTGGGATTTTGCGTGCCAAAGACATGAGCATGGAAAACGTCAATTCAGCCGTGGAGATGGTGTTGCCGCTTGGCGTGTTCATCACCACGATGCCGCGCTGCGTGGCGGCCTCGACATCCACGTTGTCCACGCCCACGCCGGCGCGGCCGACCACGCGAAGTTTTGGAGCGGCTTCGATGACCGCGCGGGTGATCTTGGTCTCGGACCGCACCACCATCGCCTCGACGTCCTTGACCAGGGGCAAAAGTTCAGCTTCCGGGAGCCGCTGTTTGAGCACATTGACGTTGAACTCTTTGCGCTGCTGGAACAGGGCAATACCCTTGGGCGAAATGGGATCGCAAATCATTATATTCATAGCGACAAGCCGCGAAGTCTAGGCCAGCCGGGCCTTTCGGTCAAATGAGGAAAGAAGAAGGAGAGCCTTAATTTGAACTTGTTTGTTTCATGGGCTTGATTGGTTGTGTTCTACTTTCGCTTTATCCGCTTGGCGCGACGATATTGCCACATCGTAACAAACCACATGATTGAGGACCAACCAAGACCTGCGAGGCAAGCGAGCAATACCAAATAGTACCAAGGGCGACCCACGATTTGCACCTGTACGGCTTTCAACGCGCCCATTGTGATTGAAAAACCGCGCACTTCAAACAAGAACGCGCCCGTTCAAGCCGCCTCGCAGGCGCGATTTTGTTGAATTTGAGCTTTGACGAACAAATTGGCTTTGATATTGTCTAAATTGCTGATGCGTTTGGTTCGAACAAGTTACGGATGTTGTGGGTGGCTGGCGGCATTGGCCGTTGGCGCATTGAGTTTGGGGAGTGTCCACGCCGGCGGACACGGGGAGAAAATCCAGTTTTCCGAACCCAGCACGCCGGTCATGGCCTCAAACCTCACCAGCACGCTTTCACCGGCGCTTAATCGCTTGAACCCGGAGCCGAACCGTTTCCGGCAGGCGCAGGAGGATTTGTTCCGGCCCTTGAAAGAGGCGATGAAACAGGACGACCCGATGGGGGCGGTGATGTCCCTGCCACAGATGCCGCAGCAACAGCAGGAATATCAACAGCAGCAAATGAGCAAGCGCGCGCGCAAATTGCTCGACCAGCGCAGGAACTGGGCGTTCACAGACCTGAATGATTTGTATCCGGAACCAACGATCGAGGAAGCCTTGGGCATCAGCGAAACCGAGCCGGGCGCGCAGGACAAAACTTCCACTTCGGTGGTGCAGCAATATCTCGAACGCAAGGACAAAAAGTCTTTGACGGACCGCGATCAAAAACCTGCGCATTATTACGGCGCTTACGAGGAGGACTTCACCGGCCGGCCGGAATTGAAACAACTGAGCGCGATGGTGCCGGGCGCTGACGAAAACTTTTTTAGGCGAAAAATCATCAGCCCGCGAGATTCGGACAAATCGGTGGCCGGATTTGGTGATCCAGGGAAATTTCAGCTTGTTTCCGATCCAGAGGCGGAGCTGCAGAAAAAGCATCGCGAGGAATTTGGCCGCCTGCTTGATCCCAATGCGCCGAAGATCCAGCCGGCGCAAAATCTTTTCGCAGACCCGGCGCATTTTGAGCGGCCTACGTTGTTTGGGCAGGACAACAACGCCAATCCAACTCAAGCGACCCCAGCCGCCAGCCAGCCGCATCGCAGCGTATTGTATCCATTGGGAGTCACGGACCCGACTGCAAATGCATTGCACTCGTCCGTGTTTGATGATCCGACGGCAGCAACCCTCGGCTTGCCCAATCCGACACCGGTGAAAACCGAAGCGCCGGCAGTCACGGTAGAATCCATCAAGAACATGGTGGACCCGTTCACCGCGAACATGGCGAAGCGCAAGTTTTAGGGTAATTCAAGAAATCTCGTGCCGCCCAGTCAAGCGAGCGTGTTTTTGTTTCCCGACATGACGGTGGGTTGCTATTCTTACCTCGTATGTCTGTGAACATAAGTTCGAGCGTGCTGTTTCATTTCACGCGCAAGTTGGAATATCTCAAAAGCATTCTTGCTGACGGATTTCATCCCCGCTACTGCCCGGAATATATGTTCGGGGGTCGTGATGCCGCCGCCGCAAAAAACAATGTTTGCCCCGCACAGGCGATCCCCATGGTCTGCTTCTGTGATTTGCCGCTGGCGTTGATTGGAAAGCATCTCAAGGAATACGGTAATTTCGGCATTGGCCTTACGAAACATTGGGGAATTAGGCATGGAGTCGGTCCGGTATCGTACACGCATGATAATTCGCAAAACCATTTTCCGTTATCACGAATGCTTTGGAACGCAAGGGCGGCCAAAGATGAAGCTGCGCTCTATAATCTTCGGATGATGACCGCCTACGTAAAACCGATTCGCGGACATGCATGGCGAAGGGGAAAGGTGAAGTCAGATGTCCACTTTTACGATGAACGCGAATGGCGGTTTGTGCCCCCGCTTAAAGATGGCAAAGATTTGTTTCTTCCGAGGGATGAATATCAAAACCATTCAATCATCGCGGCGAAGCATGAACATCTAAAAGAATATTTTGCGCTGAAAATTGGGCCAGAGTCCATACAATATTTAATTGTGCCAAACGAGCGTGAGGTGTTGAACTTGGCAGGCTTTCTAAAGGAGCTGTATAAAGGGCAAACGGCCACGTTGGTGACAACCGCGATTATGACAACGGATTGCATTTCCGATGATATTTAATTCAACTCTCCCCAATCTCAGCCCAAACCGCTTCCAGCGCCGGGTCATCCAACGCCATGAGTATTACAGCCTTTTTATCGCCCGCAAGCTCAATGGCCTGTAAAATTTCCATCATGTCTTTCATAATTCATTGGGACTCGGTGGAGAGTGTGGAGCATTGGGCATATCTGTTCGATTACTCTGGAAGCCTTGATTTTCTTGTCGGGGCATTTCTTTGTTACGCTTTGGTTAAAAGGCTTAAAGGCCACAGAATGAGAAATGTAGAAGTTTTATGCAGCGTACTTGCTGTGCTCGCGGGCCTTTGCTGGGTTGTGGACGGAAAACTGAACCACCGCTTGACCGACTTGCAGGCAAAGATGTTTTCTGACCAAATAAAGGCGGCGGCAGAAGGACGACTGATAAGCGACCCCAAAGAAGAAATCCGCGATTTTTTTTCTGCCGTGAATCCGGCAATTCTGCCTTTAATAGATTCTGGCCAAAAACGCATCCCGGTGTTTCTATCAAGCCTGAGCCAATCCAAATTGTTCAACCTTTCAGGCAGGAGAGATTTTGAAAAATATTTGGCCTTTGACCAGACTGGCGGAATGATGCAAGGAGGTTCTGGAAACCAGTATGGTAATTTCATCAATGAGGTGGCCCCAAATAATACAAGACCTATGATGTCGGGGTTCATTTTTTATCCCAAAGACGCACTTAAAAGGTGATTCTGATTCCCCCACATAACCGCGACATTTTCGCTTTCGCATTCGCTTCAATTCAAACATACAAGCTTTGCACTTGCACCGCACTTATCCGGGTTGCGTATCCAACAGCGGGACTTCTTCCTGTTGCAGAAATACTGATAAAATGTGCTTGACGGGATTCAACGCAGTGGCTATTCTCCTCATCGCGAGGAGGACGTCCGCCCCTCCGTTGAATCACGGCGGACGCGTGGACGTTTATCGTTCGCGCTGTTCTTTGACATTTGAATCGGATGCGTTCTGGATGCTGGATCCTTGATGCTGGATGAGCGCAATGATTCCATCCTGTGGATTTTGCCATCCTCCATCCCCTATCATCGCTGGCCTTAAACGGGTTCCGAGTTGGGGATTGCTATCCTCAATCCTCTGCCTTCTCGGACGCGTAGCAGGTCTTGGCAGACTGCCAATGTCCCTGCCGTTTTTAGGTAGGGCGCGCACTCCGTTGCGCGCCGCGTCGGCGGTCAGCGGAGTGACCGCCCTACCTGCGCTTGGCCGTTACGCTTTGTCGCGGCTTGTGACAGTTAATTGTCGCGGTTTGTCGCACTTTGTCGCGGCTTGTCACGGATAAACCGGCCTAAAAAAACAAAATTTTTTTAGCGCTGGTTTACGGCAAGGCGGCTGAAAACTTACGTTTTCAGCTACACCATCAACGAAGGTAGGGCAAAGCTGCCGCTCACTCGTGTCCAGCTAACGCCTAATAGTCACTATTAGTATGCGAATTTCCTAAGGAATTTGAATGTCATGCGCTCAATCGAACGCCATGTCGATAACACTCCACCGTTGAATT
>DASRBR010000569.1:0-2060 GCA_035653495.1 Verrucomicrobiia bacterium | reverse complement strand
GGCGACTGAAAATAAATTGCTTGCAATGCCCGACGCGCCGAAGAATTGGCATCTCTTCTCCATTTCGTTTGACACAGAATATGATTCGCCTGCGACTCTCAAGGCTTATGCTCAACGATACGATTATCATCCTGCGCATTGGAGTTTTCTGACGGGCGATTTGCTGGACATCACCGCCATTGGCGACCAGGTCGGCGAATATTTCGGGCATGATGAAGGCGGCGCAGTGACCCACAACCTGCGCACAGTCGTCGTGGACACGCGCGGCCGCATCCAGAAAATTTATCCCGACAATAAATGGACGAGCGATGAACTGGTCGCGGAACTGCTCAAAGCGGCTGCGGTCAAGAGTTGAGTTTTGTCGGTCAGGACCATCCTTTGAACTGGTCAAACAGGGATGTTCGCGGTTAATACTTCGGTGGTTCATTTCCAATCCATCATGGGCATCATCGAAATTTTAAACCATGGGAGCACCGAATCGGGATTCGATTTTCTGATCATCGGTGGCTACGCCGTCAACGCCCATGGATATGCGCGCCTGACGGTGGATTTGGACATTCTGATCAACAAAGCACATCGGGATTTTTGGAAGGAGTTGATGTTGAAGAACGGCTACACCGTGTATAATGAGCACGAAAATTTTTCGCAATTTACGCCGGTTGCACGTGACCAGTTGCCGGTGGACTTCATGTTCGTCAATGAGCAGACTTTTCAAAAGATGCGGGCCGAAGCAGTGGCGGGTGTTATGGGTGGAATAAAGGTAAAGCATCCGTCGCTGATGCACCTTATTGCGTTGAAATTGCATGTCATCAAGCAGGCGCTGCCGCATCGAGCGTCGAAAGACCTTTACGATGTGATTCAGCTGGTGCAGATTAACCATGTTGATGTGAAGTCCGGCGACTTTAAACAATTATGCGAGAAATTCGGCGATAAAAAAACCTATGAAGCAATCGTCCGCGCAACGCGATAACAAATCCTCTCCAAGCGACCTCGATTTGGATTTGCCGGTTGACACTGGATTTCGTTCGCATTTGGAGCCGGTCAGCGCCGATGCCATGTTGCGGCACAATCGATGGCTTGTCGAAAAATTCAACTCCCTTCCTGATGCCGAGGAGCGCCGTTTGCGCACCAAGTGCAACGTCGAGTTCGTCCTGTAATCCGCGGCAGATCATCTCAGCGCCTCCCGGAAGAAGAATTTCCCCCGGATGAACCTCCCGATGACGCATGCGATGAGGACGACCCTGAGGATGACGACGACGAGGACGAGCCATGTGACCATTCAGAAGGTGAATGCGATTCCTGATGCGATTCGTAATGAGAATGCGATTCCGCGCCGTGCTCTTCCCCTGAATTTCGAGAGCCCCGGGAACTTTCCGTTCCGCGGCCGGATGAAGCCGAGGACGACGATGAATTCAACCGCTCGGATACGGCATAATGGCCAGGAATGATGTAACTATTATTTCCGGCCGCGCGCTCGTTTCGCGGCGCCTCATAATTCCCACCGCCGGTTGAATAAACCTTGTATGGCGAAGAAGAGCCGCTGAGATGTTGCGCGGCGGTGTAATGTCCCTCAATCACATGCACCGACGTGCCCTGATTTTGCGACGGCGTGGATTGCAAAGTGACATGATTCTCGAAATTTGGCCGAGCGAAGCCGTTCACTACGGTGTAATTATTCTGTGAAGCTTCAGCCGGCGCCGCTTGCTGCCACGCGGTTTGCCCGTAAGCATAAGTGTTCCCGGAATTGACTGGCGCGGCGGTTTGCGCGGGAACAGCATTGGGCGGCGGTCTCCACGAGAAAGTCAGGCTCGGCGAGAGGACGGTTTTTTGAGCCGGCGCTTGGCTGCTGCCGTGCAAAACCAACGAACCGGCCGGATACGATTCCTGCGCTGAATTGGCCGCCAATCGCGACGGTGTTGTCGAACTCGCCGAACTTCTCGCGGGCGCAACGCTTGGCCGCGAAGGCGTCGCGCTGTTGCCTAAAATGCGATGCGTCGGTGTGGGCAATTGCGGACGATAGATGACCAGATTTCCGTCGCGATTGCTCACGCGATCCGTCT
>DASRBR010000568.1:0-8024 GCA_035653495.1 Verrucomicrobiia bacterium | reverse complement strand
TTACACCACGCTAAAACACGATAAAACACGCTATTTTTAAAAAAATTTATTCGCCAGTCAGTCGAACCTAAAACAATGAAACATCGAACATTGAACACCCAATTGCGGGAAATCAGGAACATTCGATTTCGACGTTCGATGTTCGATGTTCGATGTTCCAGAAACCAAGTCAAAGTGGCCCTCCGCGTCGAGACGACCGCTCCTTGACTCCCCGCCATCTGTAAATATGCTTTTGCCCATGTGTTTGAATCATAAGCTGTTTCTCCGGCAGCAAAGCTTTTCCTTTTCCAAATGAGAAAACCCTCCGTTGGCATCATCTTTCTCACCGTTTTCCTGGACCTGATCGGCTTCGGTCTCGTCATCCCGCTGCTGCCGATCTACGCAAAAGACTTTAATGCCACGGGTTGGGAGATCGGGGCGGTCATGTCGGCCTACTCTTTCATGCAATTCATCTTTGCCCCGTACCTTGGAAGGCTTTCGGACCGCATCGGACGGCGTCCCGTCCTGCTGCTCAGCACGGCTGGCGCATGCATCTCTTATGGCATCTTCGCCTTCGGTTCGGGACTTGAAGGGCACACCGCGCTGCTGGTCATTTTCCTCTCGCGCGCTTTTGCCGGCCTTTGCGGCGCGAACATCACTGTCGCGCAAGCCTATATCGCGGACATCACGCCGCCGGAGGAACGTTCCAAAAAGATGGGGCTCATCGGCATGGCTTTCGGCTTGGGATTCGTGCTTGGCCCTCTGCTCGGCGTGCTGGGCCGGAGTCAACTCGGGATACGGGGTCCCGGCTATCTTGCGGCGGCCCTTTGCGCGGCTAATTTCATCCTGGCCTTCTCCATTTTGCCGGAGAGCCGCAAGCCAAGTTCCCAGCATGTGGCGCAACGCCCGCACTTGGACCAGTGGATGCATACTTTGGGCCGGCCAAAGATTGGTTTGCTGATCGGCGTATTTTTCCTGGCCACATTTTGTTTCACCTGCTTTGAAAGCACGCTCGGGTTGTTGATCTTGCAAAAATTCAATATTGATCCTGACAGCGCCCGAGGGGTGAAGATCACCGGCTATCTCTTTACCTATGCCGGTTTGGTGGGAGCAGTTTTCCAAGGCGGAGCGACGGGCAGGCTGGTCAAAATGTTGGGGGAACCGAAGCTCGTGGCTGTAAGTTTGATTCTGGTCGCATTCAGCCTTGGCCCTTTGCCCTACGCGGATCATTGGCCGGGAATCTATGTTTTCCTCGCGTTGTTGGCGATTGGCTCGAGCATGACTCGTCCGCCCGTGTTCGGCATGATTTCCAATCTCACGACGGCGCATGAGCAAGGCGTGACCATCGGTGTGGCCCAAAGTGCCGGAAGTATGGCCCGCATCTTTGGGCCCATTTTTGCCAACACGCTATTCGCTAAAAATCCCGCCCTGCCCTATCTGATTTGTGCGGTGGTTGCTTTTCTCACTGGCCTGATTGCCTGGCAGCGTCTTTCAAAAAATTATGAGCCGGCCGTGGCTGTGGCCGAGGCGAAGCCCGGAGTATGAAAGCTGTTCTGCTACAGTGATTCGCCCAACGCTCATTCTATTTTTCTGCGCGCTGATGTACGCCAGCGCGGCGTTGGCAGGCTCGTTGCGCTTTGAAGTCACCACCGACTCAACGTTGGCCGAATCGCCCTTGACCGGCCGATTGCTCGTCATGCTTGACCGTCATCCGATGCCTGGCCCGCGTCTGGCGATGGCAGCGGGAGGCAAGGACGTTCCGTTCATTCTCGGGCGCGATGTCAATGGACTTGCCTCAGACAGAAGTGTTTTCCTCGACGAAAATTCCTACACGTTTCCCATCACCAATCTCGCTGAACTGCCAGCCAGAGATTATTACGTCCAGGCACTGCTGATGACCAACACCGACATTCGCTCGCCCAATTCCTACGGGAATCTCTATAGCGATGTGACCAATGTTCATCTCGATGTGTCACATGGCCAAACAGTCAAATTGCGATTGTCACATCGAATTCCTGACGAACAGGTTCCCGCGGACAACGACTTGCTCAGGTATGTGAAAATTCAATCGCCGCTCTTAAGCAAATTTCATGGGCATCCCGTTTATCTTCGCGCCGGAATCATTTTGCCGCGCGATTTTGAGCGCGAACCGTCGCACAAATATCCGGTGTGGATTCGCATCGGCGGCTGGGGGACGCGTTACACGATGGTGCAGGCGTTGATGGCCAAGAACGGCGGGTTTCGAAAACTTTGGATGGAAGACGGAACGCCGCGGATGATTTTGTTGCAATTGGACGGCGCCGGGCCTTACGGCGATCCATATCAAGTGAACTCCGCCAACAACGGCCCTTACGGCGATGCCATTACGCAGGAACTGATTCCTTACGTGGAGAACAAGTTTCGCGGCATCGGCCAGCCGCATGCGCGGGTGTTGTCGGGATTGTCCACTGGCGGTTGGGTGTCGCTGGCGTTGCAGGTTTTTTATCCCGATTATTTCAACGGCACATGGACGTTCTGTCCCGACGGCGTGGATTTTCGCGCGTTTGAACTGGTGAATATCTACAAGGACACGAACGCCTACATCAACGAATATGGCTGCGAACGTCCGAGCGAACGCGCGGAGAATGGCGACATCCGGCTTTACATGCGGCGTGAAGTGCGGTTCGAAAATGTGCTCGGCATTGGGAACAGTTGGACGATGTCCGGCAAGGATTGGTGCGCATGGAACGCTGTTTACGGCCCGCGAGGCGCGGATGGGCGACCGGTGGCCTTATGGGACCCGGAAACCGGCGTGATCGACCATGCTATTGCCGAGCAATGGAAGAAATATGATCTGCGACTCGTGATGGAGCAGAATTGGAAAACGCTTGGGCCGAAGTTGCAGGGCAAACTGCACATCTCCGTCGGCGATGCGGACAATTATTTTCTGAACAATGCGGTCCATCTGCTCGATGATTTTCTTTCCCATGCCGATCCGCCTTATAAGGGAAGAATTGTTTACGGCCCCGGCAAAGGCCACGGCTGGACCGACATTGATACCGCGGAACAACTGCGCGAAATGAATGCCGCCACCGGAGGGCCGCAAAATTAATCCTTCATCGTTTCAGGATCCAACCCCACACCCCTGCACCAATCTTGATAAGCGAATGGAGAAATTTCAGACGGTTTGATTTCGCTGCGCCCGCCCCAGAACACGTTCGTGTAGCTGACCGGGATGTTGAGCGAGCGCAGATGCTCGTCTATCGCCGCCTTGTGCTTCAAGACAAGTTCGCGATCAGTTCCATGCGCAACGGCCATGATGTTGACGTTGCGAAATTCCGGTCCGCCTTCCCGCCAATAGGCGTGCGTCAAAATGTGATGCCTCCCGACTTCGCGCCCGGTTTCAATCTCCCGGCCCGCCGGCACCGCCCAATGAAACAAGGCGTTGAAACGCGTCACGCGCTCGCCGGTCGAAAGCGGTTTGACGTGCTCCAGGAAGGTAGAGAAACGCCCGATGACTTTGCGCCGGTTCAAATCTTCAGCGATGTGGAAGAAAGTTTCGAGCGGAACACCTGCTTCATCTGCCCGCGCCTGCCAAAGGTCGCGCGCGATTTCCTCAGCTTCAAATTCGCGCTTCAACGCGGTGAGCACGCGCCATTCCTGTTCATTCAATTGCACCACGTTGACATCCATCACTTCGGCAGGCACGTCGGACTTGCTGCCCGGTTCCATGCCGCGCCGGCGAACGTGCCCGACGCCAAGGGCAAAAAGTCTTTTGGCCGGCATCATTCGAAAATGCTCTGCGCCGGTCTGCCGCGAAAGGAATTCGCAATGTTTGCGCATCGAAAAACTCTGCGGGATTTTCAACGTGGTCCAGAGTCTGTAATTCGAGCCGGGCGTTGCGGGATCTGCGGAGCGGATGACCACATGGCCGGAAAACGGGTCTTGTTGAAAGAGATAATCGAACGCCGAGTCGAGCTTATCAGCCGGGACCTGCCACGCCACAAGAGCGCCAGGCGCAAGATTAGTGGCCATCAATGTTTGACGAACGCGCCGGATGGTTCCCGCGCGAAGCATCGCCTGGATGCGCTCAATCACGACCGGCAATTCCACGCCCGCAAGCCGCGCGATCTGGCCCAGCGGGTCGCGTTGGAACCCCTGGATTTTGTCCTCGGATATGGCAAGGATGCGGGCGTTGATGGGATCGGCGATTTCAACCGGCACAGTCAATGAATTCATTCGTGAAAACTTTAACATATCACGGGAATAATCAAAGGACGGAAAGCGGCTGGACGCAGCCAACCCGCGACATTATCGTCGCGCACAATGAACGGATTGGATCCATCGGATTGACATGAATTATCGCTTCGCAACCGTCAATGACTGTCCTCTGCTGGCTGAATTGAACCATCAATTGATCCAGGATGAAGGCCATCGCAATCCGATGAACGTGCCTGAATTGCAGCTCCGGATGAAACGCTGGCTCACCGAGCATTACACCGCGGTTCTTTTCGAAGATGCCGGGGAAGTGGTGGCGTATGCGTTGTTTCGCGATGAGCCCGCTGAGATTTACCTGCGGCATTTGTTCGTTGTCCGTTCGCGGCGGCGAAAAGGAATTGGTCGTGAAGCGATTCAAATTTTGCGTTCGCAGATTTGGCCGGCGCACAAACGCTTGACCGTCAGTGTCCTCATCTCCAACGAGTCGGCAACAGCGTTCTGGCGCGCAGTCGGCTTTCGCGATTATTCGCTTTCTCTTGAGATCCTGCCGGAGCTGAAAAAGGAACGGAATGAATGACAGTTTCGTCATATTAGAAAGCGGCGTGGGTTCACGTTTGCATGGTATTTTCCGCGCCAAAATGTTACAACCATGCTGATGCGTGTACTGGTCGTTGAAGATGAAAAGAAAACCGCCTCGTTCATCCGCAAGGCGCTGCAGGCGGAAAGTTTTGCCGTGGACGTTTCGCATGACGGCTCGGAGGCGCTGGTGCTCGCGTCGTCCACGCCATTCGATGCCATCGTGCTGGACATCATGCTGCCTGGACGCGACGGCTTGAGCGTGTTGAAACAACTTCGCGACCAACAAAACCGAACGCCCGTGCTGCTGCTTTCCGCGCGCGGCCAAGTGGATGAACGCGTGGAAGGTCTCAATGCCGGCGCCGATGATTATCTGCCCAAACCGTTTGCTCTTGCGGAATTGATCGCACGCGTCCGTTCGCTTGGGCGTCGCGCCGGTGAACCGAAGTCGGTCACGTTGCGCGTGGGCGACCTCGCTCTCGACACCGTCACCCGCCAGGCGCAACGCGGCGGCAAGTTCTTCGAACTGACCACCCGAGAATACCGGTTGCTGGAATTTTTGATGCGCACGCCGGGCCGGATTTGCGGGCGCATGGCCATCCTCGAAAAGGTTTGGGACTATGACTTCGATCCCGGCACGAACCTGGTGGATGTTTATATCAAGCGGTTGCGCGAGAAAATCGACGACGGTTTTGAACTCAAATTGCTTCATACCGTGCGCGGCGTTGGTTACGTGATGAAGGAATAACGCATGACGATTCGCGCGCGATTGACCATTTGGTATGCGGGCATTTTGTTCGTTTCGGTGCTTCTGATAACGGGCTTGTCGTATCATGAATTTCTGCGCGAGCGTTCCATGGAACGGGTTTCTCATGGCGAAATAGACGAGAACGATACCCCGGAGGACGTCATTCAAATCTCCATCTTTTGCGGCATCCCGGCGGCGATCATCGCGCTGGCGGGAGGATGGTGGCTGATGCGCAAGGCGATGACGCCCGTCGCCGCGCTTACAGAAGCCGCGTCGCGCGTCAACGAAAGCAATCTCAACAAGCAACTGCCGCGCACCGGCAACGGCGACGAACTGGACCGTCTCACCGAAGTCTTCAACGCAATGACCTCGCGGCTCGACACATCCTTCAATCGCATCCGGGAATTCACCCTCCACGCTTCGCACGAGCTCAAGACGCCCCTGACCGTCATGCACGGCGAATTGGAAACCGCTTTGCGCGACAGCAATCTTTCGGCAAGCAGCCGCGAAGGTTTGCTCAGCCAGTTGGATGAAGTGCAGCGGCTCACGAAAATCGTGGACGGCCTTTCCCTCCTCACGAAAGCCGACGCGGGCCAGATCGTTTTGAAACGCGAACCGGTGCGTTTGGACGAACTCGCGCGCGACTGCATGGATGATGCGCAGATTCTTGCCGGACCGCGCCAGGTGCGCGTCGAGCTCGGCCGTTGCGATGAAGTCAAACTTGCGGGAGACCGGCATCGGCTCCGCCAGTTGCTGCTCAATCTCACCGACAACGCCATCAAATACAACCAGCCGAACGGGACGCTCAAGCTTGAGCTTTCCCGCCTGGACAAGTTTGCCGAGTTGAAAGTTTCCAACACCGGACCGGGCATTCCGGCGGAAATCACCGGGCGCGTATTCGAGCGCTTTTTTCGCGGCGATGCGAGTCATGGCAACACGGTGGATGGTTGCGGACTTGGTTTGAGCATCGCGCAATGGATCGTCACCGCGCACGAAGGCTCGATCAACATTACCTCCGAACCGGGCAAGTGGACCACCGTTACAGTGCGATTGCCCCTGGCATGACGATGGCAATTCAGGTCCCCTCCTCCGCGCTAAAAAATATTATTTTTTTAGCCCGGTTTATCCGTCAATGGCTGTCCTTATCTGTCCTTAGCTGTCCATAGCCGTCAATAAGTGTCACAAACTTCGGGCGGCGCGCGGACAGCTTGTCCGCGTCACCGGAGCATCCACCGAGGATGGAGGATAGCTAAAGGCAAGATGTCTGCGCTCCCACGCCACATTATCCGACACAATGCGACACAATCCGACACACACTAGCAAAAGTATGGGGCCGGACGCCGGCCTACCAGTGCTGGTAGGGACATCGCGCTGTCCCGCATGCGGGATCCGCGGACGGCGCAGCGCGCCGTTCCTACCCACAAACCGCCCGCGCTAAAAAAATTTCTTTTTTTAGCCGGGTTATCCGCGACAAGCCGCGACAAGCCGCGACAAGCCGCGACAAGGCCGGACAAGCCGCGACAAACCGAGCATTCTTATCCGCGACAACCTCAACAAACATTGAGAATATCGCGACAACTAATGCTGGATATCAGAGGCTCGGAACTGCTTTCACCCACCAAGCCAACAAGAAGACCTAGGCAGCAGACTTCATCGCCGGTTCCAACTCGGAACCGGAAACCCGGAACTACGAACCCAGCGTTTTGCGCTGGTATGTCAAAGAACCATCGCAAACGATAAACGTTTGCGCGTCCGCCGTTAGCTTCAACGGAGGCGGACATCCGCTGCGGAAGAGAGTAGCACGCCCCGCAATACAGTCAAGCACTTTTTATCAGTATTGCTGTTGGCACGAAATGTGTTCGGTTGCGAAGATCCACTCCGCATCGAAACGATGCTCACTTCGTTCGCCTCGCTCCGCTCGAAAATGTGAGTCCGTTTATGCGCAAGCCCAAGAAGATCAAAGCAAACCGATGGGCATGCCAGTTTGCATGGTGGAACAGGCGACCCGCCTGTTTCGGTCGGCTACCAGCCGACCGTTTTTTTGATGTTTTGGATGAGCAAAAAGGCCTGTCCGGCAAGTTGCCGGACAGAACAGGCTGGTAGCCTGTTCCACCCAGCAAAGGACACCCCTGCGTGAAAAGCCAGAAACCAATTCACATTTTTTGAGCGCAGCGAGGCGAACGAAGTGAGCTCAACTGAAAATGAAAACCACAACGGCGACGACCTTGAAATCAATCGGCAAAGCAAACCGATGGGCAAGCCAGTTTGCATGGTGGAACAGGCGACCCGCCTGTTCCGGTCGGCTACCAGCCGACCGGTTTTTTGATGTTTTGGATGAGCAAAAAGAACTGTCCGGCAAGTTGCCGAACACAACTGGCTGGTAGCCTGTTCCACCCAGCAAAGGACCCCCTGGGTGAAAAGCCAAAACCAACTCACATTTTCGAGCGAAGCGAGGCGAACGAAGTGAGCTTAACTGAAAATGAAAACCACAACGGCGACGACCTTGAAATCAATCGGCAAAGCA
>DASRBR010000567.1:0-2029 GCA_035653495.1 Verrucomicrobiia bacterium | reverse complement strand
TCTCGGCACTGAAGACACCATTCTTTACAGTTCCTGCTTCGACGCGAACGGCGGATTGTTCGAGACGCTTTTGGGCGCGGAAGACGCGGTCATTTCCGACGAACTGAACCACGCAAGCATCATTGATGGCATCCGCCTCTGCAAAGCACATCGTTTGCGATATCGCAACAATGATATGGCCGATTTGGAGGCGAAATTGCAGGAGGCCAACTCCGCGCGATTCAAGATGATCGCCACCGACGGGGTTTTTTCAATGGACGGATACATCGCGAATCTTCCCGTGATATGCGATCTCGCCGAAAAACATGGAGCGCTGGTGATGGTGGATGATTCGCATGCAGTCGGTTTCATGGGGCGACGCGGGCGCGGCACGCACGAACACCATGACGTCATGGGCCGCGTGGACATCATCACCGGCACGCTCGGCAAGGCGATGGGCGGCGCGAGCGGCGGGTACACAAGCGGTCGGCGCGAAATCATCGAATTCCTGCGCCAGCGTTCGCGTCCGTATCTTTTTTCCAACACAGTCGCGCCCGCGATTGTAGCCGGTTCCATCAAGGCCATTGATTTGCTTTCGAAAAACACCGAACTGCGCGACCGGCTGGAGACGAACACGAAATTTTTCCGAGAAGGAATGAGCAAGGCCGGGTTCAACATCCTGCCCGGCGTGCATCCGATCGTGCCCATCATGCTCGGGGATGCCGCGCTGGCCGGGCGCGTGGCGGAATCGATGCTCGCAAAAGGAGTGTATGTCGTGGGGTTTTCATATCCTGTGGTGCCGATGGGCAAGGCGCGCATCCGCACGCAAATTTCAGCCGCGCACAGCCGTGAAGATTTGGAATTTGCGATTGAAAAATTCGTGGAAGTGAAAAAGGAGCTGGGAATTTAATTAAGTACCCAATTACCCAAAGACCCAAGTACCCAAAGAAGCCCCAAATCCGAATCGCAGTGTTGGGATTTCCTTGGGTATTTGGGTGCTTGGGTATTTGGGTATTTCGCTCTGGCCCTTGGGCATTTATCTATAAATATCCACCAAAAACACCACCGCATCGCCCTTGCCGATGTTCACGATGGCGTGTGGGATGTCCGCCCGATAATTCACCGAATCGCCGCGGTCCAATTCCTCCGAATCGCCGCCGGACTCCACACGAACCCGGCCTTTTTGGACCGTCAGAAATTCGCGCGTGCCTTCGAAATGCGGCGCGCTGCGCAGTTCGCCCGCTTCCTTGATCTGCACTTCGTAAAATTCCACGTCTTTTTCCAGGTGCAGCGGCGATAGCGTGCGGATCTGGCAATCGCGGTCTGAACGATAATTATACGCATGGTCGCTCGCGCGGATGACGACCAGCGAGGACATCGCATCCGGCGCTTCGACAAGCTCGGCGAGCGACATCCCGAACGCGCTGGCGATGCGAAAGGCAACGGCGAGCGTGGGATTGGCGCGATTGCGTTCCACCTGGCTCAACATCGAGCGGCTGACGCCCGACGCGCTGGCCAGAGTATCGAGCGACCAATGGCGCTCCGAGCGAAGCTGCTTGAGGCGCCGCGAAAAATGGCTCGTCGCGGGATCGAGCAGCACGGCGGGATTGGTCAGTTTGGGTTTTGATTTGCGGGCCGAGTGTGCCATAAAATCCAATAAATGCGGCGTTTTCCGCAGTGGATGATGCGGTGAACGCCTGCAATTTACAAGTCAAAACCATGAAGACCGGCATTCGTCCCGCAATCGAATCGGACCTGGCCGCCATCAATGAGATTTACAATCATTACGTGCTGCATTCGACCTGCACTTACCAGGAGGAACCGGAGACAATTGAGGCGCGGCGCGAATGGTTCCGACATCATGGTGAAAAACATCCGGTAATCGTCGCCGACCGAGATGGGTTGGTGCTGGGTTGGGGTTCGCTTTCGGCATATCACCCGCGCTCGGCCTACCGGCGCACGGTGGAAAATTCCATTTATGTGCATCATCAATTCCATCGCCACGGTATCGGCTCGCTGTTGCTGGGGGATTTGATTCTCCGCGCGCGCA
>DASRBR010000566.1:0-2521 GCA_035653495.1 Verrucomicrobiia bacterium | reverse complement strand
TTGCCGTCGGGTGCGCAGAGCCAAAGTTTGACCGGCAAACGGCCTTCACAAATCTGCGGATGCTCCTTAAGCGCGAAACATTCGTGCAACTTAACTTGCAACTCGGGCGGATTTGGTTCGCCGGTCTTTGTCGCGGCTTCCTCGGCATAGAGCAGTTTCAGTTTGCGACCGTCCGGCCATGAAATCGCCAGCGGGGCGAGTTCGTCAAGCCAGGCGAGCTGCTCCTTCGCGAGATGCTGGAAAAATTCCTCGCGCAAATGAGTTGCTTGTGCTTCCTTGACCAGCGTCATCCCGTTAAAGGCCCTGGCGAGATGATGCGTGATGGCAGCGTCATCGACCTGCGGAAACTCCAATTCCGGCATCACGGCGCAGACCAGATTCACGCGGCCAATGAATTGTTTCAGCTCGTGATTGAACAACGGCAGCTCGAAATAGCCTTTGCGAAACGCCTCGGCGAGGCAGCGCCCGGAAGCCTCAGGGTCGGCATCGCGTTGATGTTCGTGATGAATGACGAGGTCGCGAAAGCGAACGAGCTTCACGGCAGCAACACGCTTGTGCGTGCGGTCGAAGAGATGTTCCACGCTCGCGTGAATGTGTTGCGGAAACATTTCTTCAATCCACTCGCGTTTCACCGCGCTGGCAAGGCCGAGCAACGTGAGATTTTCCGAGCCGCGCGACGGCACTTCACGAATCGAAGCTGCGACGAATAAAGATGCGTTTTGCACCACGCTCTCGCGCATCAACGTTCCCTTGCGGCCCTCGGTCAAATCGCATTCGAGCGTGCCCAAGTCGCGCCGGATGCAAAGCTGGTCGATGAAACCGGCCATGATGCAGTGGAGCAACGCGGAATCGTCGGCCTTTTCATCGGGCCGCAATAATTTTTGTTGTTCGGCGATCTGGACGATTTGCTCTTGCGTCTGTTCCACTTGTCGGGCTGATTGCGCGTTGATGCCATAGCGGCGGCACGGTTCAATCGCGAAATTGTTTTTCTTCGCGAATTGATATGCGCGCATGAGTGTGAAGAAATCGGAATCCTGACTGGCCTCGAACAATTCGCGCGCTTCGGCAATATGTTTGTCCTCGCGGCGAAGCCGTTGCAGCAAATCGCGTCCGCTCACCAACGCCGCGCACAACGCAGCGGCGCGCACGCAGCCGAGACGCGACGCCTCAACCAGCATTCGCGAATAGCGCGGGTGCATGGGCAAACGCATCATCTGGCGGCCGATGGGGGTGAGGTCGGATTGCGGAGCGGGAAAAGGTTGCGAATTGCGTGTTGCGTGTTGCGAGTCCTCCATTGCGGATTCCTCGGCTGGTTTTAACGCGCCAAGGATGCGCAAAAGATTTTCGGCACGCTCGACTGCGGCGGAATCGGGTTTGTCGAGCCAGTCGAATTGCGCGGCCTTTCGAATGTGCAGCGAATGCAGCAGCAAAACCACTTCGGCAAGGTCGCTTCGTTGGATTTCCGGCGTGTTCCGTTCAGGACGGTTGAGGTGACCGCTTTGAGTCCAAAGCCGGTAACAAGTGCCCGGGGCGGTGCGACCGGCGCGGCCCTTGCGTTGCTCGGCAGACGCGCGGCTGATTTCTTCAATCGCCAAAGTGCCGATGCCGCGCTCGGGATCGTATCGCGCGATACGCGCCAAACCGCCGTCCACCACGTGCCGGATGCCGTCAATGGTGACAGATGTTTCGGCAACGTTCGTTGCAACGACTACTTTGCGCAATGGATTGGGCGCAAACGCAATGTCCTGTTCCTCCGGTTGCAATTCGCCGTGCAACGGAATGAACGCAAGGCGTTCGCGGGTGTGCATCGCGCGGCACGCGTTGATGGTGGCGTTGATTTCCCCCATGCCCGGCATGAAAACCAGAATGTCACCCTCCGCGCCGGAATTGACGATGCGTTCGACGGTATCCGCAGCTTGCTCGGTCACGGGCCGTTCGTCGTGACTGTCGAGATAACGCACTTCGACCGGAAAACTTTGTCCTTCCGAAACCAAAATCGGGCAAGCCTTGTTGTTGTCTGACGCAAGATAATCGGCGACCGGTTCGGCCTCGAGCGTGGCGGACATAACGGCGAGTTTGAGGTCGGGGCGCGCGGTTTGTTGGAGCTGCTTGGCCAGCGCAAGAGCGACGTCGCTCAAAAGATTGCGTTCATGAAATTCATCGAAGAGAACGACGCCGACATCCGCGAGCGAGCGATCATCCTGCAACCATCGCAACAAAATGCCTTCGGTCACATAGCAAATGCGCGTGCCGAGACTCGTTTGATCATCAAAACGGATCTGGTAGCCAACTTCCCCACCGAGCGGAACGTTGCGTTCCCAGGCGACACGCGCGGCGACCGTTCGCGCGGCAACGCGGCGAGGTTGCAGCACCACAATTTTTTTATTCCCGGCAAGACCCGCGTCCAAAATCATTTGCGGCACTTGGGTGGTTTTGCCGGAGCCCGTGGGTGCGACAAGCACGAGACGATTTCCGTCGCGCAGGACGCGGACGACGGAATCGTGGATTTGCCAGATGGGAA
>DASRBR010000565.1:0-3770 GCA_035653495.1 Verrucomicrobiia bacterium | reverse complement strand
ACAAGAACGGTTTCATCAGCGTGGAAGACCTTCTCGGCATCAATTATCACCCGCAAGTTTACGACCGTTTGCACCGCGAAAATCCGCGGCTGCCGATGTTCGGAAGCGAAACCGCCAACACCAAGACCACCCGCGGCGAATACGTCAACGATCCCACCAATGGCTGGGTCAGCGGCTACAACCTCGTTGATCCCGACGCGAACTCCAAAAAGTTCGGCGAAGCGGTCTGTATCGAAGGTTGGCCGAGCGTTGCCTCGCGCCCGTTCATGATGGGCTCCTTCACCTGGACCGGCTACGATTACAAAGGCGAACCCAATCCTTACGGCTGGCCGGAGATCAATTCCAACACCGGCTTGATGGATGTCTGCGGCTTTCCGAAGGACAAATATTATTACCTGAAAGCCTGCTGGTCCGACACGCCGGTCGTGCATTTGATGCCGATGAACTGGAATTGGCCGGGCAAGCAAGGCCAGAACATCCGCGTGATCGCTTTCAGCAACGCGCGCCAGGTGGAATTGTTCCTCAATGGAAAGAGCCTTGGAACCCAAACCATGCCGCAGGACGGTTTCGTGGAATGGCAGGTCCCGTATCACCGAGGTTCGTTGACGGCCAAAGCTTACACCAACGGCAGGCTGATGGCCATTGATCAACTTGAGACGACGACCGCACCCGCGTCCATCCAGCTTTCGCCGGACCGAATGATTCTCCATGCCGATGGACAAGACGCGTTGGTCGTTCCAGTTTCCATTTTGGATGCCAAAGGCCGGATGGTTCCGGATGCGAACAACCGGGTGAGCTTTAGTCTCAGCGGTGGTGGTCGCATCCTGGGCGTCGGCAATGGCAATCCCAGCGATCACGATCCGGACCGGGCCAACGAGCGCAATGCTTTCAATGGACACTGCATTGTCATCATCCAGGCAGATGCGAAGCCTGAGACGCTCCAACTCAACGCCACTTCGGCCGGATTGCAAGCAGCCAAGGCGACGTTCCAAGTGCGGTAAGCAGGCGGAGCCTGCACCCAGAACTTTCCCGCGCAAAAAATATTATTTTTTTAGTGCGGTTTATCCGCAAATAAGCGTCACAACGGGTCACAAAGCGTCACAAGGCGTCACAAATATGTGTCACAAACTTCGGACGGAGCGCGGACAGCTTTCCGCGTCACCCGGAGCATCCACCGAGGATGGAGGATGGCCAAAGGCAAGATGTCCGATGCTGAATACTGAATGCTCGAAAAACCCGCCCCATCCAGCATCAAGAATCGAACATCCAACTTTTTTATCCCGGTTTAGCCCGTACAAGCCCGGTTTAAGCGATTTTGTATCGCTTAAATCCGCCTGAACATGCTGGAACGTGTCGCTTGGCTCCTCCGGTAGGTGAAAACCCGCTTTCTCGTTCCATTTTTTTCCTGATAGCTGAAACCAGGTGAAACAAGCTGAAACGAGGTGAAACACCTCATCAAAATCCTGTTCCGGGGCTCCCTCGTAGCCGACTGGTTCGAGCGGAGTCCACGCGGACAAGGCTGTCCGCGCTGCCACGCGGCATTATCCGACACAAGGCGACACACGCCGGCGCGCAAAACACGAGGATGGAGGATGGAGGATGGCAAAATCCGCAACCCGGAACCAGGAACTCAGAACGCGGAACCGCAGGCGCAAGCCAGCGCCATCAACCAATTTAAGATGTCAAAGAACGCCGCAAACGATAAACGTTCACAGGTCCGCCGTGGCTTTCGCCGGAGGCGGACGCTGGAAAAGAGAGTAGCACACTCGTTGATCCAGTCAACCACAATTTATCAGTATATCTGTTATGAGCCGCGTTCCGGCGGAATCTTTGTCAAGGAACATGCCGCCTGACCGATGAGGTTACCCCGATTTGTTCGCCGGCTCCGGCAGTGCAAACGGCTGTTGTCAATCCTTGTGCTTCGCGCCACAATTCGCGGTATCAACACATGTTTTGCGCAATCCGATTGACCGCTTCAGCCTCGTGCTTTTGCCTTTTTCTGCACGCTGCAAAAGCCCAGGCGCGAGCAGATGAACAAGCGGTCGCGCGCGCCACGGCGGCGTTGGAAGCAGCCGCGCCGAAGGCTCAGGCCGATCCTGCGCACCCGGTGTTTCACATCACCTCGCCGGCGCAATGGATGAACGATCCCAACGGCCCCATTTATTACAAGGGTTACTATCACCTTTTTTATCAGCTTCATCCGTTCAGCGACGGCGACGGGCCGAAGTATTGGGGGCACGTGCGCAGCCGCGATTTGGCGCGCTGGGAACAGTTGCCCATTGCTCTGTGTCCCTCGACGGAACGCGGCGAGCAAGGCGTCTGGTCGGGTTGCTGCACCATCAACGGGCTTGGGCAGCCGATGATTTTTTACACGAGCGTTGCCCCGGACAAATCGGCCATGACCCATTCCGAGCAATGGGCCGCCATCGGTGACAAGGACTTGATCCATTGGCAGAAGCTGGATTCCAATCCGGTCTTGTCAGAAACGTTGCACGGCGGGAAAAAGATTTATGACTGGCGCGACCCGTTCATTTTCAAAGACGGTCGACGAACCTTCATGGTCATCGGCGGTAACCTGAACGAAGCGCGCGGCGGTCAGGCAGTGGTGAACCTTTACGAGGCCCGCAACCCGGCGCTCACCGAGTGGCGCTATCGCGGGGTTTTGTTTCAATTGCCAGAGGCGGACGCGCGCACCGCGGAATGCCCCAATTTTTTCAAGCTTGGCGATCGTTGGGTGCTGATCACCTCGCCGTACAACCGGCCGGAATTTTTTATCGGTGATTTCGATCCCGATACGGGCCGATTCGAAAGCCGCACTCGCGGAACACTTGACGGCGACGGCCATTTTTATGCGCCCGACGCGATGCAATTGTCCGATGGCCGCCGCATCCTTTGGGGATGGATCAGCGGTTTTCCCGGCGGTCGTGGCTGGAATGGTTGCTTATCGCTGCCGCGCATATTGTCCTTGTCACGCGACGGTCAGCTTCAACAAATGCCCGCACCGCAATTGAGCAAGTTACGGGGAAGTCCCGTTATCTGGCGAAACACGCCGATTGGCGACTATTCTCCCAAAACATTCGTGCTGCCGAAGACCAATGCGATGGAAATCAGCGCGGTGATTTATTTGGACAGCGCCGATGAAGTCAGCCTTTCGCTCAAGGGCGCAACAAGCGATGCGTCTCCGGTGGTCATAAAGTTGAGCGATTCAAAATTCACGATGCTCGATGTGAATGTTCCGCTCTCGGTCAATCGCAAAAAACCCGAACTTCGCGTGCGTGTGTTCATTGACCATTCGGTGCTCGAAGTGTTCGCCAACGATCAGGTTTGCGCCACCAAACTTCTCAGCCCGCCGTACCAAATAGAGGCCTTGGAGTTCAGTGTGCCAGTTGGAGGAGCAAACGGAACGTTGATCGAAGCGTGGCCGATGAAAAGCATTTGGGAATAATTGCAACGCAAATCCGTTGACTCGTTTTATTTCTCAAGGTTTCACCATGACCTTGATGGCTTTGCGTTCGTCCATCGCGCGGTAACCGTCCGGCACTTCGTTGAGACCAATGGTGCGGTCAAAGACGCGACCCGGTTCGATTCGGCCATCGAGCAAGTCCGGCAGAAGGTCTTTCACATATGCACGCACGGGAGCGGGACCACCGCCAACGGTGACGTTCTTGTAAAAGGCGGGACCAGAGCCGGGAATGTCCTCGTAATGAGGAACGCCGACGCGGCCCACGGCGCCGCCCGGACGCGTCATATCGACCGCGGTCCGCATGGCC
>DASRBR010000564.1:0-2714 GCA_035653495.1 Verrucomicrobiia bacterium | reverse complement strand
TGGATTTGGCTTAGTTTTTATAGGGATAAATTCAACGGTGGAGTGTTATCGACATGGCGTTCGATTGAGCGCATGACATTCAAATTCCTTAGGAAATTCGCATACTAATAGTGACTATTAGGCGTTAGCTGGACACGAGTGCGACCCAGCACCGCCCTACCAAAAAAATTGGATGCAGGCTTCGCCTGCCGGCTCGCGAGTACCACCGTCCCACCGCGTAGGGATGTTTCGTTTCAACTATCCTCCATCCTCTATCTTCTATCCTCGTTTTTTAAATGGGCTTTACGTTGGCGTTGCTTTCGATGATGCCTTTGGCGATGGCATGGCGGGTCAGCCCGGCGACGTCGTGGATGTTCAGTTTGTTCATCACCTGCTGGCGATGTTTCTCGACGGTCTTGATGCTGATGCTCAATTCGGCGGCAATTTGCTTATTGGCCTGGCCCTCGGCGATGAGTTGCAGCACTTCGGATTCGCGCGAGGTAAGATAATCGTTGCGTTTGCGAACCGGCTGGCCGCTGACGAACGCTTCGCGGCATTGGTCGCGCAGGCGCTTGGCGATGGCCGGGCTGAAGAACGCGTTGCCTTTCCTGGCTTCGCGGATGGCCTTGAGCAAATCGTTCGCGGCGGTTTGCTTGACGAGATAACCCGCAGCGCCAGCTTCGGTCAATTGCTGGACGTATTCGTCATCGCTGTAGGACGAGAGCACGAGCACCTTGGTGTCGGGAAGTTGCTTGGTGATTTGCCGGGTTGCCTCCAGCCCGTTCAAAAGCGGCATCGCGATGTCCATCACGACGACATCGGGCAATAATTTTTTCGCCATGATTACGGCTTGGCGTCCAGTCTCGGCTTCGCCGACGATTTCAATGTCCGGTTCCACGACCAGCAAGGCGCGCAGTCCCTGGCGCACCACGGTATGGTCGTCTGCCAACAAAACAGTTATTTTTTGCATAGTTTGATAGGTTGTTCAGTTTTCTGTCATTCTCCGATTAGCTTGCCAAAATGGTTTACTGCACTACAAAGGCTGAATGCAACAATGCGCGTCCAAACCGGGCGCGGCTATTTTATCCGAATTGGCCGCCGACCGCCAGCCCGCCAATCCTGAAGGGGACCCAGATGCGGATGCGGGTCCCTTTGCCGGGAGTTGATTCCAATTCGCATGTGCCATTGGCGAGTTGGACGCGTTCCTGGATGCCGATGAGGCCCAGCCTTTTTTTGCCCTTCTTTTCCGAAGCAAGCTGGTGCTCGACGAGGAAAGATTTTCCATTGTCGCAAATTTCCATCCGGATGCCCTTCTTATGGCGGCGCAACACAACCCGGCCCTCCGTGGCCTGCGCATGCCTGGCGATGTTCGTGAGCCCTTCCTGCGCGACGCGGTAGAAGACGGTCTTTTGGTCGGTTTCCATTTTCTCGACGTGCGGCGTGGCGCTGAAAATCACGCGCACCCCGGTGCGGGCCGAGAAATCCTTGACGAACGAGCGCAGGGCGGGAACCAGGCCGAGGTCGTCGAGCATGGCCGGACGCAATTCACGCGAAAAATTGTGCACCGTATGCATCGTCTTCTCCAGCAGGCTCTGGGCGTCCTGGATTTTTCCACGCAGTTCGCCATTGCCACTGGCCGCTTTTTTGAGCACGGCAAGATTCACATTGACGGCGGTCAAGGCCTGGCCGACTTCGTCATGGAGTTCGCGGCTGATGCGTTTGCGCTCCTCTTCCTGCACATTCAAGATCTGGCAGGACAGATAACGCAAATTTTCCTGCATCATCCGCGCCTGCACAAGCAGCTCGCGGTAATGCTCCTCGCTTTCGCGCAGTTCTTTCTCGACTTGTTTGCGGACGGCGATCTCGCGCTTTAATTTTTGGTTGGCGTATGCGAGTTGATGGTTTTTCTCCTCAAGCGCTTCATTCAATTCGCGAAGGCTCTGGTTTGCGTTGCGAAAACCGCGATGCGTCATCTCAAAGGGCGAAAGGCTTTCAGCCAGGAAAGCCCCGGCGCTTCGAGCCATGCGCAGGCTTTCCTTGGCGCTGGCGGATTTGGGGAGAATCGAGTGGAGAACGTCCTCATGTATCCTGGCCATATCGATGACGCCAAGGCCGTCGGCAATGGTTTTGCGGCCCAGCTCGTAGGCTTGATGCAACGCGCGCTCGTTCTTGTTCGCGAGGAACTTTTGCAGCGCCCTCAAATACTGCTTTGCAAGCTGGCCACCAGGATTAGCCATGATTCTGTGAAATTTTTCTGACTAAACGCGCTCTCTATATATTCGGAAATTGCGGCCAAAAACCGAACGCGGCTTCTGTCAACGGACGTTGACGTTTTACCGCGATTGGCCAAACCAACTGCTGAACTGGTCGCGGCGTTTGCCCCGGCCCGCCGCGCTTTGAAGGCCGCCATTAAATATCCAAAGGCAGCCACTGATTTTCACCGTCGGCGTTCTCAGCCCATTTTTTCATCGTGATGACCGTCCCCTTGCCGACCTTCGACTCGATATCAAATTCGTCCATCAACCATTTCGTGCCCGGCAGGCCGACGCCCGGCCGGTTTCGCGTGGAAAAGCCGCATTGCATCGCCTGGCGAACGTCGGCAATGCCGGGGCCGTCATCGCGCGCGGTGATTTTGATTCCTTTGCGCTGGCCGTGACGGATTGCCTCAATCAAGATTTCGCCGTGGCGCGCATAATCAAGGATGTTGCGGCCAATTTCGGAGATGGCAGCGGTGA
>DASRBR010000563.1:0-2168 GCA_035653495.1 Verrucomicrobiia bacterium | reverse complement strand
TTGAACGGCAACTGCGAAGGCAGTTGCAACGTGCGGAAGTTCAACGCATCCAGCTTTTCCAACCGGGCGCGAACATCCGTATGACACCAGAAAACACCATTAGCCAGGTCATCCGCCAATTCACCCATGAGCGCCTTGGCGTCGATGAACAAATCCGGGCTCATCAGGTTGTCGTCCGTCGCAGCCGCGCCGTTCTCGATGAACGGTTCAGCGGTAGTCCCGCCAACGCGCATCGCAGCCAAAGCAGCCGCCGCATTCGCCGCGCCAGCAGTTCCAAGCTGTCCGCGCAACATCGCGAGGAAAGTTTTTTGGTTCTGCTTCATGCGCCTCATCAACATCTGGTCGATGATTGCCGCCATCGGGTCAGCGCCCGAAAGTTGAGCCGCCAAAGCGCCGGACGAATTCTTGCATACGCGATTCAGCGGAGTCGCAACCATCACGCTGCCCGGTTGTCCGTTGTCGGTCACTGGCGGGGTGTTCTCCACTTGAATTTCATCATCCTGATCGGTGATGTCCTTGAAGAACGGCAGGTTGACAGTCGTTCCCGGTCCAGCGGCAATCGTGTCGAACAGCGGGGCGCGAGTCACCACCTTCGATTGAAACAGCACAGGGAACGTCGCTTGGCGTTCGCGGATGGCCGAAATCCAAATGTCAGGAACCCACAAGTCAGAGATTAGAACCATAATTTTTTATTGGTTGCGTTTTTGTTTTTCGCTCAAATCAGTTTATGGATGCGGCTTACTTCGCCGGTTGCGCTTTCTTCGCGGCGATAACCCTTTCCGTGAGAGTCATCTTGCTCTCATCGGTTTTCTCATCGCCTTTCGGCAACGTGATTGCCGTTGCGCGAACGCCGTGCTTCAACAACTCAGCGCGAAGCCGCGCATCAAAATCCTGTTGGCCAGCCCGCAGCGTGGCATTCTCGCTGATGTAACGATCCCGCTCGCCGGTGAGCCGGGTGACATCCGCTCTGGCCGCATCGCGCTCAGTCGTTCTGGTGGCAAGTTCCGTCCTCGCGGCATCGCGCTCCGTAGTCAACGTCGCAACCTGAGTCCGAGCCGCATCGCGCTCGCTGGTTGCGGTTCCCAACGCTGTGCGAGCCGTGTCCCGCTCGCCCGTCAAAGTAGTGATCGTTGTCCGCGCTTGGTTCAACTGCGTCACAACGTCTTGTTCATTTTCAGCAGGCATATTTTTTTGGAGTCGTTCGTTGTTGTTTTCGGCCTTACACAAAAGCGCGAACGTCAGTGGAAAAAGAAGTTTCATGGTTGCATTTTGGGTTCATGGGTTGCTACTCTGCTGGTTACTGTGAAGCCATATGTAGATGCTTTTTTGAGCGGGATCGTAATCATCGCGGGGTGGTTCATCGTGTTCACGATTCTGGAAAGATTGTGCTCCAAGAGGAAACCCACAAAGCCGTGGCGCGAAACGTTTCTTGATTTGAGATATGCCGTTATTGGATTGTTTTACGAGCCTTTCCTGTCGTTTCTTCTGGCGGCAGTATTTGGAATCTTGTCGGTTCGATTCACTGAACCAAAAGACCCGCCACGACCAGATGCGCTGCATTTTGTGGCGTGGCTGTTCGCGGTTCTATTTGTAAGGGATTTGTTCATTTATCTTCGCCACCGCATTTTTCATTTGAAGTCGGTGTGGGCCTTCCACTCAGTTCACCATAGTTCCGAATATTTGGATTGGATTTCCGCTGTTCGGTTTCACCCCGGCGAAATGATGATTGAGACCGCAATTTCCATCCTTTTCTTTTTGGCTTGTGCGCTGATGGGTGTGCATTCGTTGGTTCTAGCGGTAGCAAGTTTTCTAATCGCGTTCTACAACCTGCTGATACATTCACATCTGCCTTGGACATTCGGGCCCTTGCGATACCTTTTCGTGAGCCCTGTTTTCCACCATTGGCATCATTCAGATAGCGACAGTGCTCGTGATAAGAATTTTGCTGCGATGTTTTCCTGCATCGACCTTGCGCTAGGCTCGTTCTACATGCCGAAAAATGTAAGACCTGAAACATTCGGTCTTTCGAAACAAGAGAAGCGCCGCTATCCGAGAAGCTTTTTGGGCCAGTTGATTTACCCGATTTTGGCCCACATTATTCGCGCGAGACGGTAATTCGGCTGGCATGTTTTTCGCGTTGTCGTTATTTCAAGTTCGCATCCACAACC
>DASRBR010000562.1:0-4961 GCA_035653495.1 Verrucomicrobiia bacterium | reverse complement strand
CGACCGGAAGCTGTGGCACATTATTTGCAAAGTTTCAGCCAGACAGGCATGAATGATCTTGCATCCAGCCTGCGTTACGGGCCGGGCGGAGTGAAGGAATTGCTCAAACGCGATCAGCGTTTGACGCAAAGCTCGGACTTTGCCCGGCGCATCGTGGCGATGCCGGTGATCCAGCCGGTTTATGAATTCGGTCTGAATTGCGCGCGCTGGACGCCAGGATTGGCTTTCGCACTGAAATGGCTTGCGTATCTTTCCGCCGGATTTTTCCTGGCGGCCGCATTTCATTTTGCGCGGCCTGAACCTTCAGCGCTGGAAGAGCCGCTGCAAGTGCGCGGTTTTCACGTCGCCCGCGAAGTTTTGTTTGCCTTGGGTTTCCTGTTTGTGGTCCTTCTCCTGAGCGAGCCGTTTCTCGCGCAGGAAAGCCAGAAGGCGGAATTACCGCTTCTTCGATTGCATCTGCCCACGTTGGGCAGCATCTTCCCTGCAGGATCGGCCCATAACCAACCGCTCATTATGAACCAAAGTCTTATCACCCTGCTGCTGTTTTTCGTGCTGCAAGGGCTTCTCTACATCGGCTCGCTGGTCAAGCTCAGCGAAATTCGCCGCCAAAACGCGCCCCCGCGTGTGAAGCTCAAGCTGCTCGAAAACGAAGACCATCTTTTCGACGCCGGCCTTTATCTCGGCTTCCTCGGCACGATCGTTTGCTTCATCCTGCATTCGTTCCAGCATATCGAGTTGAGCCTGATGGGCGCGTATTCGTCCACATCGTTCGGCATCCTTTTTGTTTCCTTCTTCAAGATTTTCCAGTTGCGCCCCGCGCGCCGGAAATTGCTGCTCGAAGCCGAGGCTGCCAACTCCGGGTCCGCTGAACCGCCTGCCGCCGCTCCCGGCATTGCGCCGGCGCTGGCCACGATGCCATGAACCGTTCCATTCTCATCGTCATCTGCGACTTCCTGCTGGTGAGCCTGCTCATTTTTTCTTCGCCGGACACCAACGGCAAGTTGTCGGAGAAACCGGGCAAACTGCGCTACGAGACGACCATGGCCACGAACCATGTTGACGCGCGGCAGGACCTTGGCAGCGCCATGCAGCTCGCCCTGGCCGAGGAGCGCAAAAGCCGCAACCAGTTGCTGGATGAAATGAACAAAATGCGCGACGCTTCCGTGCGCCAGCAGGCCGCGTTGAGCGAGCGGGAAAAACAGATCCAGTCGTTCCAGCATGAATTGCAGAACCGCCAGCAGGAGGAGCAGCAGTTGCAGAGCGAGCAGGCGGCGCTCCAGAAACAATTCGCCTCCGCACAAGCCAACATCCAATCTCTCGACCAGAAATTGCGGGCTGCTTCCAACGAAACGGTAATTTCGAAGGAATCACTCGCCGCAACCCAAGCCGAGGCCCATCGTCAGGCCGATGAAGCCGCCGCCCTTCGCCAGAAACTGGATGCACTGAACAAGCAGAGCCAGCAAGTTCTCTCCGAAAAACAAAAACTTGCGACGCAATTGCAGGTCGCCGAAGCGGAAAAACGCTCCGCAGCCGAACTCGCCATGAAAATGGAAGAGGAAGTGAAAGCCGAACGCGCGGAGAAAGCAAAACTCGCCGAGGGCGTGAAAGCGCTTGCGAACAAGTCAGGAGAACTGGTTCAGGAAATTCGCGACAATCGTCCGCTCGCGCCCAATACGATTTTCAATGATTTTGTCACCAACCGCGTCCTGGCCCGTTTTGAAGCCACGCGCTCGACCCTTTTCGGCATTGATTCCGATCGCCGCCGCGAAACGGAAACCATCATGGTCGGCGACGGCACCAATATTTACGCCCTTTGCCACGTGCAGGACACGCCGCTCACGCTTTGGAATCCGGGCGTGGACTGGGAGGGCCTTACTGGAAATCTGAGCCGCAACATGGCTTCTGTGCCCATCCGCTCGCTCTCCTTCTACATGCTGGATCCGCGCGTGGTCCTGATGCCCCTGACTGCGACTGAAGCGAAAACACTGGGAGGCAAGATTTATCGTTTGTCCAGCGACCCTTTCAAATTCCAGGACGCGGTCGTTGTGGGCGCGCGTGAAGGTTATTATGGCGAAGTGAAATTCGAAATGGATTTGACCACTCCGCAATACGTGAAGATGGACCATAACTCGCTCAAGGGTTTGTTCGGCAAATTCAATCCTTCACGGGGTGATCTTGTGTTCAGCCACAATGGCGAATTGCTCGGCGTCATGGCCAACAGCACTTATTGCATGTTGATCCATAACTTCGATGCCGACCCGACCATCCAGTTCGGCGATGTGCGCGCACAGCACACCGGTTCCACGCTTGCCATGCTGGCATCGGCGGTGATGCAGAAGCCGTTCAAGCTGCAATAGGCAGATTACCGCGAGTTCCCGTTTTGAAATTGATTGCCTATCGGGCACTCAATCTGGATGTGGGTTGTGCACCTGCTGGCCTTCGTAAATCCGGGCAATCTCCATAAGAATTGGTTCCAATTGGCGATAATAGTCATCCTCGTTCATCTGCGCCTTGCGAGCGCGCAATGCGCTCAGCTTTTGCTCCAGTTCATCGCGGCGCGCACGCGCTTCGGGTGAGAGCTTTTGTTCGTTCTCGCCGCGCACGAGAATCATTTGATGCGCGCGCACGCCATCCACGGATTTTCCGTCGGCGGCTTTTTTGACCGCCTGCAATCCCCGGAACCAATCCGGCGGCGTGCCGAGGCCGTCGCCATTGTCATCCAGCAACGCGTGTTCGGTCATCAATCGGCCCTGGTTTTTGTAAAATTGTTCCACCTGCCGTGATGCCATCAAGAATGCCTCGAGCAGTGAAACCTGGCCGTCCTTGTCCAAATCAGCCGCAGAATCTCTGATGGCGCGCGCCATGTATTCGCCAAAACGGGTTGCATTAACCTCGTAACCGCTGCGCGTCGCGGTGATGATCACCCGCCCGGGAGCCGAAAGTGATTTTAAGAACGGCCCGCTCGCCGAGGCGCATTGGACGACGACCAGCGGACGACGGCACGGTTTCAAGGCCGCTGCCAAATCGTCCGAAGAAATATCCGGTCCGCGCAAATTAAATTTCGCCGTCTTGCCATCGAATGTGCCGTGCCCCAAAAAAACGAGCCAAAGTTCGCCGGCCGGTTTCCATACTTCGGTCGCAAGCATCCTCAGTAAACGGGTCCGGTCATCTTCATTCGTTGAATCATTCTGGCCGATGACTTCCGTTTGCAACCCCCCCTTGCGCGCCGCCGCCTTCCACAAACTCGCTGCCGCGGCGAATTGTTCCGCATATTCCGGCTCGCCCGGCGCTCCGATGACGAGCACCAGCGTTCGTTGCTCGTTGGTTTGCGCATGCGACAATCCTGAGAAAACAAAAAAGCCGAGAAAAAAACCGAATGAAACAATTTCGCGGAGGCGGCGAAACTTCATGGCAATCCTTTCCAGCGGCGGATTCCCCATTCGCTCACAAAACATGCCAAAACAAACAAATACACGAGCGGTTTTTGCCAAAGCGGGTCGCTCCACGGCTCGGTGATGGGCGCGTGCCTTTCCGGCAAGTGCCGCGCAAAATCCGCCAGTTCATCGTTCTTCAAGACCTTGCCGCCGGTTTTTTGCGCGATGCTTTCCAGCAGCGCGCGATTCGGTTTCAATGAACGAAATTCTTCCGCTGCAGGATCGGACGTCCAACCCGCGGACGCGCGGCCAATTTCTTTTCCGTCGGACTGCGTCGCATTGACCTCGACCGTATAAGCGCCGGAGTCGCGCGCGATGTAAGTGGCTTCGTAAGTCCCCGGCTGGTTCGGCGAAGCTTCGGCGGTGAACTGGATGTAATTCGTTTCGGCAGCAGCGCTCAACCCGCCGTTGCCGTGCGGATCAAAAAGCCGCACCGGACGAATCGTGAGCTGAACGTTCGCATTATCCACGGGCTTGAACGCCTCGTCGCGCGCAGTGACCACGATGCGAACGCGGTCGGAATCGCCGCCACTCGAACTTTCCGGAGTGACCGCAACTCGCGCCGGCACATCGGAAACGAGCCACCGAACGAGTTGACGCCATGCCTTCGCGCGATCTTTTTGCGCCGCGTCATCGAGCATTCCCCAGCGCCACAAATCGCCCACCAAAATGGTCGCGGTGCGTCCCAAACCAAAACGTTGCACGGCAAGCGCGGGATAAGCGCGATTGTCAGGATCGGAAACTGTGGCGAGCACGCTTGCGCCGGGCTTGATTCCGCGCACGACATTCAGCACCGGAAAAGTCGGCAGTGAATCCAATCGCGTGCGTTCATCGGATTCGGTGGCGCGCAACCGTGTCCATGGTTGCAGCCAGCCTTCGCGCGTGAGAGTGAACTTCCATTGCGAAGGCAATTTGACGTCAGCGGCCCGGTCAAGATAAACCGGCAGCATCGAGGCGATCACCGTCCCCGCATAATTTCCTTCGCGATACGATTCCGCGCCGCCGAGCATGAGGAAACCGCCGCCGCGCTCGGAAACGAACCGCTGCAACAGCACCATCTGGTCGTGCGTGAAAAAGTCAGCTTCCAAATCGCCGATGATCACCGCGTCGTAACGAAAAAGCTCCTCGGCCGTTTTTGGAAAACTGCCGCGCAATTCAAATTCATCCTTCGTGTTCAGCCGCACGATGACCGGCTGGTCGTAACGGGCCGTCTCCTCGTTTGTTTCGCCAAAGCCAAGATACAGCGGGTTGCTCGAATCACCGGCGTTGCCCTTGAATTCGAACTTGGGCTCGCGACGCGCCACGCGAAGCAGTGAAACCATCTGCACCTGCGGGTCTTCTTCAAGCGCGCGATTGAGAAATTTGAACTCCCAATTGGGCCTGCCGCCGACGTAAAGCACCCGAAACGGCTCCTCGCCCCGGTCCACCACAAGCAGCCGGAGATTGTTCACAAGCGTGGCTTCGCGCGATGCGATCTGCGGTTGCGCCAGCTCATCGCGCAGGCGCGTCTCCAATTCATAGAAATGC
>DASRBR010000561.1:0-2561 GCA_035653495.1 Verrucomicrobiia bacterium | reverse complement strand
GCTCCTTGCCGGAACGAAATTGGATTCCCTGATAACGCGAATCCAAAAAACCGCTGCCCCAAAGCCGCGCGTAAAGCGGCTGATCGTTTTTGTTCGGCGTGATGAGCACGACGAATGCGGGAAGATTTTGGTTGGCCGAGCCGAGTCCGTAATGGATCCAGGAACCGAATGAAGGACGTCCGGCGATTTGCGCACCGGTCTGAAAAAAAGTGATGGCCGGATCGTGATTGATGGCCTCGGTGTACATCGAGCGAATGACGCAGATGTCGTCGGCAACCGTCGCGGTGTGCGGCAGAAGCTCGCTGAACCACGCGCCCGACTGGCCGTGCTGCGAAAATTTGAAGATTGAACCAGCAAGCGGGATTGAAGATTGCTGCGCGCTCATGCCGGTCAAACGTTGCGTGCCGCGAACATATTCAGGCAACTGCTCGCCATTTTTTTGATTCAGCAGCGGCTTGTAATCGAAGAGGTCCATCTGCGAGGGCGCGCCGCTCTGGAAAAGATAAATGATGCGCTTGGCCTTGGGCGCGAAATTCGGAAACCCGGGCAAACCTTGCGTGTCATTGCGTTCGGATGCGGCGAAAACGGCGCGCGGGAGCAGGCCGGCCAGCGCCATTGCGCCGATGCCACGGGCGGTTTTCGCAAAAAAATGACGCCGCGTGATCGCGAAGGGATCAATAAGGGAATTATTGGTATTCATGGGAGCGTAGGCGGGTGAAAGGAGCGCGGACAGCCTTGTCCGCCGATTGTGCGCGTTCGTCAATGGGAGCGCGGACAGCCTTGTCCGCGTTCGATAAATTCGTTATCAGCTTAATTGGTAATTCGTCCGAACCATATACACCGCGGTATGGGGCGCTGCTCCAACGCCACTGCACGGGTTCGCGCACGAGGCCGGCCTTAACGGGATTGTTTTCTATATATCGAACGACTTTTCGGTAATGCTCGTCGTTTCGGATGTATCGATCGAAGTAATCTGATTGCCAAAATGGTTTGCCCGCTTTGCCGGTCATCTCGTTTCCTTCGCTGGCGGTATAAGATTTCCAGTTCCCCAGTACAACGCGCAATGGTTTCCACATCTCGGCCAAAACATGAACGTGATTCGGCATAATGACCCATGCTAAAAGCCGATAAATCTTGCCGTCATAAAACCATAAATTTTCCTGAACCATCCGGGCAATGGATGGTTTACGCAGCGCACACTTTCCAAGAGCGCGATCCAGCATTAGTTCCATGCGACGAAATTTCTCGCGCTCGTCTTCCAACTTCATTGCTTCTGCCCATTCGTGGAATTTCTCGGCCGGTATGGAATCGGCAAGGCGATAAGTAATGAACTGCCTTACACCGGGAGCATCAAAATGCGGCAAATAATTCCGTGAATACCACCCTCTAAAGCCTTGCTTCTTTTCTTCGGCGGATGGTTGATGATTCCATTCTCTCTTTTCGGCGACCACTTGTTTGGCGGGTTTTTTCATGCATTACCTGCGGAATTAACATCATGCGTTCGGGAATGGACTTTCATTTTGAGCGGACAAGGCTGTCCGCGCTCCTATTTGTCGCTGTTGGTTCATCATCGTTTCCAGATGGTGGCGTCGAGGTTCAGGATGGTTTGGGCGAGCGCTGTCGTGGCGGCAACTTCCACAACGTTCAAGCTGGCGTCGCGTTTGCGCTCGCCGGCATTGGCCATTTTTTCGGCGCGGTCAGGTTGCTTTTGGAAAATCGCTAGTTGCTCTTCCAAAAGTTCCTTCAGAAGTTTCATCTCATTCGCGTCCGGCTCGCGCGCGGTCAGGCGGCGGAAAATAAAGCGGATTTGTTGTTCAGGAGAATGGTCCGGATCGCGCAATGCCTTTTCCGCCAGCACGCGCGCGGCTTCTACGAACTGCACGTCATTGAGCAGCACAAAGGCCTGTTGCGGACTGCTGGTGTTGTTGCGCCTGACCACGCAAACTTCGCGGGAGGGCGCGTCGAACACAGTCATGTCAGGCATGGGCGCGGTGCGTTTCCAGACTGTATAAACGCTGCGGCGATACAAAGCGCCTTGATGATACGGCGGGCTCATTGCGTTGCTCTCGCGCCAAAGGTCGCCGGGCAAATACGGGCTCGCCGGCGGTCCGCCCATCATGTCATCCAGCAATCCGCTCGCGGCCAACGCCGTGTCGCGAATCATCTCCGCGGGAAGTCGTTGCGAAGACCCGCGCGCAAGCAGCAAATTTTCCGGGTCCTTCTCCCGCAAATCACGCCGCATTTTGGAATCCTGCCGATAAGTTGCGCTCAACACGATTTTTTTGAGGATTGCCTTGGTGTCCCAGCCGGAATTGACGTAAGCGCGCGCGAGCCAGTCGAGCAATTCGGGATGCGTCGGTGGCGAACCTTGAACACCGAAATTTTCCGCGGTCGCCACAATCCCCCGGCCAAAGAGCATCTGCCAGTAACGATTCACCGCGACGCGGGCGGTCAACGGATGATGCGGCTCAGTCAACCATTCGGCGAGCCCGAGCCGGTTGCGCGGCGCGTTCTTTGGAAACGGCGGCAGCGCGGCAGGCGTTGACCGCGAAACCAACGTG
>DASRBR010000560.1:0-2267 GCA_035653495.1 Verrucomicrobiia bacterium | reverse complement strand
CGGAAGATTTGTTGCCACAAATCCAGCAACAGGCCAACGCCGGCCATCCGATGATGGTCGAGGCTTATGACCGCACCGGCGCGCGAAAAATCGCCACAGGACAATATCTCACGATGGACAATGTCATCGATCCCGCGACCGGCACGATTCGCATCCGGGCGATTTTCACGAATGAAGATTTGACGCTTTTTCCAAACCAATTCGTCAACGCGCGACTCATCATCGAGACGTTGACCAACCAGTTGTTGGTCCCAACATTCGCCATCCAGCGCAACCCGCAAGGCTCGTTTGTTTATGTGGTGACGAACCACGTCACCAATGAAGTCGTAAAAACCAACGGCGTGGAAATGACTAATACCGTCACCAGCGAAGTCGTCACGATGCGCGACATCAAGGTGGGCCTATCGGACACAAATATGACGGCGGTTCAAGGTCTGGAGCCGAACGAACTCATCGCGGTGGATAATTTCAACAAGCTCGGCGAAGGCGTGAGAATCACCGTCCAGAAACCGGGCCAAAAACAAAAAAACAACAAGAACAACGCACCACCTACCAGCATTTCAGCGAACGAACATAAAAAGCGCTCCGATTGAACCCGTCGCGTCCATTCATCCTGCGCCCGGTGGCGACATCGCTGCTGATGGCGGCAATTTTGTTGGTGGGAATCGTTGCCTACAAACAATTGCCCGTGTCGGCGCTGCCTGAAGTGGATTTCCCGACCATCCAGGTCATCACTTTGTATCCCGGCGCGAGCCCGGACGTGATGGCATCGGCAGTGACAGCGCCGTTGGAGCGGCAGTTTGGCCAGGTCGCCGGGTTGAACCAGATGACTTCGATCAGTTCCGGCGGCAGTTCTATCATCACGCTGCAATTCGCCCTCTATCTGAATATTGACGTCGCTGAGCAGGAAGTGCAGGCCGCAATCAATGCCGCGCAATCCTATCTGCCGACAGATTTGCCCACGCCACCAATTTACAGCAAATCCAACCCCGCCGACGCGCCCATTCTCACGCTCGCGCTGACGAGCAAGGCGATGCCGCTCTCGAAAGTCGAAGATTTGGCCGACACGCGTCTGGCGCAAAAAATTTCGCAGGTGAGCGGCGTTGGTTTGGTGACCATTGTCGGCGGGCAAAAACCTGCTGTGCGCATCCAGGCCAATCCCACTGCATTGTCGGCTTATGGGCTTTCGCTTGAAGACCTTCGCACCGCGCTCCAGCAAACGAGTGTCAACCAGGCCAAAGGCAATTTCGACGGGCCCAAGACCGCGTATCAAATCGGCGCGAACGACCAGCTTGAGTCGGGTGATGATTTCAAGGATTTGGTTGTCGCTTATCGCAAAGGAGCGCCGGTGATGCTCCGCGACGTTGCGCAACCGGTGGATGGCGTGGAAAACAATCTTCAAGCGGCCTGGGTGAACACCACGCCAGCGGTCATCATCAATGTGCAACGCCAGCCGGGGGCGAACATCATCCAAGTGGTGGACAGCATCACTAAACGATTGCCGCAATTGAAGGCCACGTTGCCGCCCAGCGTCGATGTTTCCGTCGTTACGGACCGCACGGCGACCATTCGCGCGTCGGTGCATGACGTAGAATTTGAATTGATTCTCACCATCGTGCTGGTTGTCCTCGTCATCTTTCTTTTTTTGCGGACATTATCAGCGACCATCATTCCGAGCATCGCGGTGCCGCTTTCGCTCGTCGGCACCTTCGGTGTCATGTACCTGCTCGGCTTCAGCCTGAACAATCTGACCTTGATGGCGCTGACGATTTCCACCGGCTTCGTTGTGGATGATGCCATCGTGATGATTGAAAACATCGTGCGGTACGTCGAAGAGGGCGAAAAACCGCTCGAAGCCGCGTTGAAAGGCGCGCAGCAAATCGGGTTCACCATCATGTCCCTGACGGTCTCCCTGATCGCGGTGCTGATTCCGCTGTTGTTCATGCAGGACATCGTGGGCCGGCTTTTCCGCGAATTTGCGCTCACGCTCAGCATCACCATCCTGTTTTCAGCGGTTGTCTCGCTCACATTGACGCCGATGATGTGCGCGCGATTGTTGCACCGCACTGATGAAAAGAAACAAAGCCGCATCGCGCGCGCGTCCGAACGGATGTTCGATCGGACGATTGAATATTACGGGCATTCGTTGCAGTGGGTGTTCGATCATCGCGGGGCAACGTTGCTGGTCTTTATCGCGACGCTCATCCTGACGGTCGTTCTTTACATCATCGTGCCGAAAGGATTTTTCCCGGTGCAGGACACGGGCG
>DASRBR010000559.1:0-2289 GCA_035653495.1 Verrucomicrobiia bacterium | reverse complement strand
AGTGATGGGCCGAACTTCTCCCGGTTCGCAGATGCCATTGCCGTTGCTATCTTCCCAAACCGAAATGCCGCGCAACTCGTCGCCACTCAAGACGCCATCGCCATTGTCATCCAATGCCCTCAAGGCATCGTAACCGTTGCGCCAAAAAATCCAGAAGGTGACGTTCCCGAACATTTGCAACCCGGAAGTGATGCGTCCGCTGCCATTCTTGTCGAAAACCAGCCAGGCTGCCTTTGGCGTTATCCAGCCCCAGCGTCGTTGCAATCCGGTGCCATCCAAATCGAACGTGACGTTCGCCGATGGATCCACCAATTCCGATAACGGAGTATTGGGTTGCAATGATACAAGAATGGGTGTGATGTAGCGCGGCATTTTCTTCAGGATTTGCTCGTCCTGTTTCAGTTGCGCGATTTCCTTGGCGTCCTTGACCGGGTCGAGAATTTTCTCGAGATAGCCGATGATTTCCTGCGAATAACAGATGCCCGGGCCCAATGAGGAGTGCGCGGGAGGCTTGGTCAGTGGATTTTTCTTTGCGCGAATCTGGTCCCAGGACCATTCGACTTGCTCCTTGATGCTGGGCTGGTCATGGACTTCCCTGTCCCATGCCAGCACCAATGCCTTGCGATACGCTTTAATGGCTTCATCGCGGTGCCCTGCCTGTTCCAGCGACCATGCAAGTCCGAGATGAATCGGACAAATGAGCCATTGATAATTCGTCGCGTTGGTTCCCCTGAACACCAAAACGGATGCGCGTTGATAATAGCCGATGGCGTTGGTGAGATGGTTGAATGCGCGCGCTTTTTCCTGGGCATCTTTGGCAGGAACCACATGGTATGGCACCCCGGACGACAAAAACGGAAAAGCCGGCTGCAAGGTGTTGGTCCGAACTGTGAACCAATTCGATTTCTCGGCATAAGCCATCGAGTGGATTCTGGCGAGATGATATAGCGCCTCGACGTCATTCTGATTGGTGGCGAGGCGCTTCTCGAAATTGGTCAACACGCGCTCGATGGGGACGTTTTCCGTTTCGTAACGCATCCACATCGCCTGGCCGTCTCCCAAACCAGCCAGCAACGCTGTGAGCGCCAGCATCATGCAGCGGATTTTCACGGCCATGACCTTGCCGAGGACGGGCCGGATGGGCAAGCCAATAAGCCGTTTGCTGACATGACTGTCAGGAAAAAATCCCTATTAAGGATAGCGGACAATACGGAATCATCGTCAGTATTTGACCGAATTGCCAGCGGCGCTGGCAAATGATACCAACACGCCAACCTTTGGGACATTTATCTCATGGGTTGGGTGCGTCTCCGAATCAGAACGGAAATTTACTGTACAAAACTGGAAAAAAATAAAAATGGTCTCCCTCTTGAACTTCACACGACCAAAGGTCAGATTGTCCACGCAGGCTGGGGCAAAAATTCCTTGTAATTTTCTATTCACGATTTATAAACTCACGACCGGCGCATGCCAATGAAAACGCTTTTAATCCTGGCGGCGAATCCCGAGTTTCCCGAAACAGTAAAGTCGGGCCTTAACCTCGAGAATTACCGCATTGTGCATTGCGCCAGCGTCGAAGAAGCCGAACCTCTGCTCCATCGCGGCCTGCTCAGCGCCTGCATCCTTGACCTGGACTCTAATGACGTCCGCGGCATGTGGACGATTGAAAAATTGCGGCGCCAGCTTCCGAATTGCCCTTTGCTCGTTTACACGCCGACTTCGCCTTGGGAATGGGAGGAAGAAGCGTATTTGAAAGGCGTTTCGCACGTTCTCGCCAAGCCTGTCCGCGCCAAGATGTTGAACAATCTCCTGGAGAGAATTTTCGCCAAGCCCGCCGCCGGGACCGGTTCTTCGGTATCCAGTCCGGCAACCTCCACACCTTCCATGCTTCGACCGTCTGAAAGCGCGAAGGAAGTTTCGGTGGTCAACCAGAACGCCTTCCAAACGCTGGAAGTCTTGCGCCATTTTTCTTCAATCCTGACGCATTCGCTCGATTCGGAGGCGATGCTCAAAAAGTTTTTGCTCCTTCTGCGTGAAACTGTGGGAGTCAATCGCGCGGCCATTTTCCTGCGCGAACCAACCGCCGTTTTCGGCAACAAAATGGGCAGTGAAGACACCCGCAGCCTGCGCAAGGCTTGCGCGATGGGCCTTCCATCCGGTCTGCTCGAGCATTTCGAACTCTCTTTCGAAACCGGCATCGGCGGCCATATCTTCCGTTCAGGACGCATCCTGCGCCGGAACAGCGAGGAAGTCCGGTTGGACCCGGAAATGCAGCAGGAATTTGAATTG
>DASRBR010000558.1:0-4390 GCA_035653495.1 Verrucomicrobiia bacterium | reverse complement strand
TACGATTGAACTGATTCCGTTCGTGTAACGGATTTGATCGAGCCGCTCCTGGATGGCGCAACGGACAAAGATGTAACAGGGAAAGAGCGGTTCAATCGTCCGCACCAGGCCGCGCCGCGTCGAGCGTTCCACCCGCAATTGCGGATTGAACACTTCCAGTCCCAGGTTCTTGCGGAGGTTCGCCGCCGCAATGTGTTCGTGTTTTGGCTTCGTTCGCGCGCAATACCAGGCTGTTAAATCTGTGTGCATTCTCAAAAACTAGGAACAAGCAACTTCTCATCCAAACCAGTCTCTGCAAAAAATTTTCCCGCCGCGGCCACCGACTGCATCGGAACCGCAATACTAAAAACCGAAAAAGACTTCTCCCGAAATTGGGAGCACAAATGTGTATAATTCGCTTTTACGTACACCCCGCGAATAAGTGGGAAGTTTATGCAACAAAACGAAGAACTTGTCTGTCGTGGCACACCCTCATTTTTTTGTCGGGGATGGCACTACCTTGTGTAGTGTTATCCACTACAAACCTCTTTTCAGACTAGTGAAAAAATTGAAGAAAAACGACGAAAACAGCCCGATTTTAATGGATTTTCATCGCCGCACGGCTTCCCAGCACTTTGAAACAAATTTGCATTTCGCAATCCTGTCAATCTGCAAAACAACACAAGAGAACTTCATACTATTCACATGCTTTCCTGATGTTGTTCACAAGTTGATCCATAAAACGCTATTTTGCTGCACTATTCGTTAAGCATACTCGTTGCCAACCTCCATCCCCCTTTCGTATGACTCAGTTACAAGCTCCTAATTTGTAATAGCTTCGACTTGATTATCTCCGTGGAATGCGAGGTTTTTATTCGTTTCCAATCCACTTTTTCTGTAAATATTCCCGACGGTTAGATGGTCAACAGAGAAAAATCAACCAGCCCACGGCAAATAATCCGCATTTTGAAGGGAAAATGCCGATTTTATTACTACAATTCCGCTCATTAAGTTCAAATTTTGAATTGAAACGCATCATGATTTCGTAAAGGTTTCCGACATGACACTTCAACCATTGTTTTCTCGAATTACAAACGACTTCGTGCTTCGGCTCCATATCTGCACGATTGCACGAATTCGCATTGAATTTGCCGCGCTTCCTTGCTATTCCAAGAGCGTTGTGTAGTTTCAACTAAGTTCCAACCTCGAATAAAATGAACCAACCAATTAAAAAGGCGCCTTTGTGTCTCGCAGCCATGGCGGTTTTGATGGCCGTCATTTCAATGGCTCCTCGCGCCCGCGCAAATGTGTACGCCACCGACATCAAGCTCAACGGCAGCTTGACGGGCATCACCAATTCCAACGCAATTCCCGTGACCATCAGCTACATTTTGAATGAGCCCGCCACGCTGGGCACAACCATCAAAATTTTTTCCGGCGCAACTGTGGTGGACACCATCAGCATCGCTTCCGGCCCGGGAACGTTGCGCGGATTGAACTCCGTGGTTTGGGGCGGAACGAACAGCAATGGAAGCTCGGTAGGCGCGGGCGTTTACTCAGTGAGCATCACCGCCGCTGCGAGCGGTTACACGAATTGGACGCAGATCAGCACCGATTCTTCCAACACAGTCGCGGTTGAGCCGATTGGCCTGGCGGTGGACAACAACACCAACAGCCCCTATTACGGGCGCATTGTGGTCGGTTGCGCAAGCACCACCTCTGCGCATGGGGTAAGTCAAAATTGCGGCCTTTACAAGGCCAATGCCGATGGAAGTCCGGCTGATGAAGGCGCTTTCGGTTATGCAGGCTACACCAACAATGACGGCGGCGGAACTGCGGTTGGCCAGATGAGCAGCTTTCCGGCAACTGTGAACGGCAATTATTACTTGAATCCTGCCATCATCAGGATAGGTGAAGACGATCGCATTTATTGGGCGGACGACAGCTATTCTGGAGCCATCGTTGCCTGCGACATGCAGGCGACAACCAATCAATTGGTCATCACCTCCGGCACAAATGGTCCTTACGGTCCCAGCCCGCAAAATCCAACTTGTCCCAATAATTACGGCAACAATCCACAGGTGGATTTCCTGGATAACAGCGGCCCTGGCATCATGCAATTTGACGTGGTCAACGCGGGCAAAACCAATGCAGCGCTTTATCTCGCCGATTTCGAAGATTCGCCGAATTGGGGCATCTGGATGTACCATCTCAAAAACGGCGCGTCGGATACCAATGACACTACCGGCACTCAAGCGGTGACTTGCCAGGGAAGTAATTTGTTCACGACCGGCGCGGGTTTGATGGTTGATTACAACCAGGACATTTTCGTTTCTCAATTCCGAACTCTTGGCAATGACACCAATCAAGCAACGTGGCTTTATACAAATTGGAACGGAGGAACTCTTCCGCCTGAAAACAGCGGCACGAACTACGCCGAAGGTTTTGGACTGCCGTTACCGGATTGGGCCGTGGGGAGCGGTGATACCAACATGACCGGCATCTTCGATACCGTCCTTGATTCACGTTCACATCCAACGCTCGTTGCGGTTTCCATGAACGCTGGGGACACAGTGGCGGGGGGTAATGGACGTAATGGCGGCATTCGCCTTCTCAACCCGACCAACGGCTCAATCGTCGTAAGCAATCTCGATGCGACGAATTGGTACAAGGGCGTGGCATTCGACAACGTCGGAAATGTTTATGGCGCCTCCAGTTCCGCCCAATATTGGCGCGTCTGGTCGCCGCCGGGAACCAACCAAGCCACCACCGTTGCAGTGGCGACTTTCACCATTCCCGGGCCGCCAACGCCCATCAACATCACCCGCCTGACGGTCAATGGAAGTTCGGTAACGATCAATTTCAACGGCCCAGCGAGCGCATCGGCCTCATCGTTCACGCTCTACAGTTCCGCCAGGGTGGCCGGGCCTTACGCACCCGTCTCCGGCGCGGCAATCTCATCCCTCGGCCAGGGGACCTTCCAGGCGACGACCACCACAAGTGGTTCAGCGCAATTCTACCGGATCTACGGTCCTTGATTATTATCGGGCGTGCGGAAACATCGAACGCCCAACATCGAACTCCGAACTTCGAAAAATGGTGACTCGCCCAATTGGGCGTTCGGTGTTCGGCGTTGGATGTTCGAGGTTTCGACTATCCCAAAAAAGCCGCGTGCACGGCTTTCATTGCCTGCTCGCCCCTGGCAAGTTCGATCACCACTGAGATCTTGATTTCGCTGGTGGAAATCATGTCGATGTTGATGCCTTCGCGGGCCAGTGTCTCGAACATTTTTGCCGCCACGCCGCTGTGGCTGCGCATGCCCACGCCGACAATCGAAAGCTTGCTGATCTTTTCATCCGCAATGGCTTGGCGAAAACCGACTTCGTTCTGCAAACCGTCGATGACCTTGTGCGCCTTGAGCAGGTCGGGCTTGTCAATGGTGAAGGACAAATCTGTCGCCGGTTTGCCTGCGCCATGGCTGATGTTTTGCACAATCATGTCCACGTTGATGGCGGCGTCCGAGATGGCCTTGAAAATGCGCGCGGCAACACCGGGCACGTCGGGCACGGCCACCAGCGTGAGCTTGGCCTGGTTCTTGTCGAGCGAGACGCCGCGGATAACGACGTCCTCCATATGTTGCGTTTCTTCTTTCACAATGGTTCCTGGGTTGTCGTTCAGGCTCGAACGGACTTCAAAGATCACGCCGAATTTTTTGGCGAACTCGACCGAGCGCGATTGCATCACCTTCGCGCCGAGACTGGCAAGCTCGAGCATCTCGTCGTAGGAAATTTCCTCCAGCTTGCGCGCACCCAAAACGATGCGCGGGTCGGCGGTGTAAACACCATCCACGTCCGTGTAAATCTGGCAAAGGTCGGCCTTCAACGCGGCCGCCAGCGCGATGGCCGTCAAGTCCGAGCCGCCGCGTCCAAGCGTGGTGATGTGGCCCGCGGCGGTCTGGCCTTGAAATCCGGCCACGATGACGACATTGCCGTTATTGAGCAGTTCATGCACCTGTTTGGGGACGATGGTTTGGATTTTGGCCTTGGTGTGGACATCGTCCGTGAGAATGCCCGCTTGCGAGCCGGTGAGGGAAACAGCGGGCACTTTCAACGCGTGCAGGGCCATGGCGGTGAGGGCGATGGTGGTTTGTTCGCCGGTGGCCAGGAGCATGTCCATCTCGCGCTCGCTCGGCAAAGGCATGATTTCGCGCGCCAGCTTTATGAGACTGTCGGTGACGCCGCTCATCGCCGAGACAACGACGACCACGCGGTCGCCTTTGCCGCGGTATTTCGCCACGCGACTGGCCACGTTCTTGATGCGCTCCGGATTTGCCACCGAAGTGCCGCCAAATTTTTGAACAATCAACGCCATAAATGCCGGTCACGCGGGGACACCCCAACCTGTCATGACC
>DASRBR010000557.1:0-4450 GCA_035653495.1 Verrucomicrobiia bacterium | reverse complement strand
GATGGGATTGCCGGCGGCGTCCTTGAGGGTGTCCTTGCGGCGGATGTCGAGGCGAACGCTCGCGTAAAATTTCAGCGCCTTGCCGCCGGGCGTGGTCTCGGGATTGCCGAACATCACCCCGACTTTTTCGCGCAATTGATTGGTGAAGACGCAGGTGGTCTTGGATTTGTTGAGGATGGCCGTCAACTTGCGCAATGCCTGGCTCATCAAGCGCGCCTGCATTCCCATGGTCGCCATGCCCATCTCGCCTTCCAATTCCGCCTTGGGCACAAGCGCGGCGACGGAATCAATCACGATCACATCCAAGGCGTTCGAGCGCGCGAGCGTTTCGCAAATGGTCAACGCTTCCTCGCCGCTGTCCGGCTGCGACACGAGCAAATCATCCAGGTTCACGCCCAGCTTTTTTGCGTAAGCGGGATCCAGCGCGTGCTCGGCGTCAATGAACGCGGCCAACCCGCCGGCTTTTTGCGCATTGGCGATGACGTGCAGCATGAGGGTGGTTTTGCCGGAAGATTCGGGGCCGAAAATCTCGACGACGCGTCCGCGCGGCAATCCGCCCACGCCCAGCGCAAGGTCGAGCCCGAGCGCGCTGGTGGGGATGACTTCGATGCCTGCCTTGGCCGTGGCATCGCCAAGGCGCATGATGCTGCCATCGCCGTAAGTCTTTGTGATGGTGGAAATGGCGGCTTCGAGGTCCCGTTCGCGCGTGGGCGAGATGACGCGGCCGTTTTCGCCGCCGACGCGCGGTTCGGCAGCGGCGTTTTTGGCGGAGGCTTTCTCGGAATTCTTTTCAGGTTTTTCGGCGGTTTTGGGTGGCATAATAGATTTTTACGTTTGGAAATTCGCTTGCGTCAAGTTCCGCAAGCATCAACAGGACAGCAAAATTAGTCAATCGGTTTCAACGTTCTTGGGCTCTTAAACTTTCTGCATTGTGCATAAAAGGTTCATTACTGTTAAAGATTTGAACCACGGCGGCAGTTTGGGGAGCGCGACCGTCCCGGTTGCCGCGCCCGGCGTCTCGCTGAACGAAAACAAGCAAAAGTGCGGCGGTGGCCTGGAAATACTGCCGTGCAAGCCAATGATCTTCGGTCCCGACAATTAGAATGCATAGTTTGCATGAGACGCATCATGGCACAACCGGTTGGACATAAACTGTCCAACCCCAAACTTAGTTGCGCGTGAAAGGAAAGCCCATCCATTCCGCTCTCCCGTCCATCCCGCGCGCAAATCGGCTCCGAAAAAGCTGGAAAATTGGATGACGTTTTGCTATACAAAAGCCCATGCACCCATCAGAATTTGGCGCGGTGCGGGTTTGCCGCGCTTTTTATAGGAAGCTGGCCTTTTTTGCCTGCCTTGTCTCTTTCATCGTTTGCGGATTGACTTTCCCATCATTCGCCTCGACCAATATGACGCCCATCGCGGTGACCGGCTGGAACCGCGACCTCATCGTTGAATCCAATGCCGTTGGGCCGCCGTGGACGAATTACGCCCAGGAATTTGCGCCCGGGAACGGGTCGGCATTTTACATAACCGGACTTGGCGGCGCGCACAACCATGTCTGGGGTTTGCCGCCATCTGGAAACTTCGTCAGCATGGTCGGTGACGGGACGCTGTTCGCCTTCCAGCCTTTCAACACAAGCAACGCGCTGGTGCTGAGTTCGGAAACCGGTTTGACGAGCGGGACGTTGACTCTCGTGACTCCGGCCACTTACGGCAGCCTCGCCATTCTTTCGAGTTCGGTCAATGGAACGAACCAGACCGGCTCATTGAAGCTTACTTTCACCGACAGCAGCAGCGTGACAACCACCTACTTCACGCCCGATTGGCAGACCGGGAGCTACGGCGTCGCCTGGTTTGGCAACGGCTACATCAATCTGACCAATGACAGCGATAACGGCGGCACCCAAAAGCCGCGCTATTACCAGACGACCGTCAATTTGACCGCGCTGCTGGGCTCGAGCAACAAACCGCTGGCCAGCATCACCTTCGGCCAATCGCAATCGGCTGCCACAGCCATCTATTGCGTGAGTGGCGTGCTCGCCGGCAATGGCGCGCCCGTGGCGCAACCCATCGCCGCGACCGGTTACAATCGCGATGTCGTCATCGAAAACACCGCGTCAGGTCCGCCTTATACGAATTATGCGGTGGAATTGAATCCGGGCGAGGGCACATCGTTTTATCAAAGCGGATTACCCGGGAAAAGTTACGGGTTGCCGACGAACGGCCAGTTTTCGAGTTGGGTGGATGGAACGATTTTCCAATTCCAGCCTTACACCGCAAACAATGCGCTGGTCATGAACACTAACACGGGCATCACCCAAGGCACACTCACGCTGACGACCAAGGCGGTCTATGACAGCATCTCCGTCATCGCCAATTCCGCCAGCGGCGGCGGCATCTCGCCGGTGACGATCAATTTTTCGGATGGTTCTTCGCTGGTGACGAATTTCAACTGTCCAGACTGGTTCAACAGTTCGCAGCAGATTGCCCTTGGCGGTATGGAGCGCATCAATTTGACGAGCGGGTCAACTTCAGGCGCTCCGGCCAGCCCGCGCTTTTACCAGACCACTTATAATCTGGTGGCTTTGTACGGCGCCACAAATGAGAACAAGGCCGTTTCCAGCCTGACCTTCACGCAAGCCAGCGCGGGAAAATCCACCGCCATCTACGCCATCAGCGGCGTTCAAGGGAACCTGCCTGGAAGTTATACGCTGCCCTTGGTGACAAATCTTCCTGCGTCGGCCATCCAGTCGCGCTCAGCCATCGTGAATGGAAATATTCCTGCGACGGGCGGTCAGGTGGTTCCTGAAGTATTCGTTTATTACGGCACAAGCGATGGACACACGAATGCATTCTTGTGGGGCAACAAACTTTACCTTGGCGGCCAGACAGGAGCGTTTTCACAAACGTTGAGCGGACTGACGCCTAACACGACTTACTATTACACCATGGCGGCCATCAACCCCGCTGGCGTTGTTTGGGCGACTCCTTCGCTGTCCTTCACCACGCTGACTCCATCGTTGGCGTCAGTATCGAATAATCCCGCCACTGTTCTCGGGCCAAATGCCGCGTTGCTTTCGGGCAACATTCTTTCAACAGGCAACGACTCACCGACGGTCACGCTTTATTACGGGACTTCCAATGGCGGAACGAACGCAGCCGCATGGGCGCAAAGTGTAGCCCTTTCCGGCACGCAAAACGGCTTGTTCGAACAGGCCGTGAGCGGTCTCGCGCCGAGCACCACCTATTATTTCACCGCAAGCGCTGCCAATGCTGCCGGAACGGCCTGGGGCACGCCGGTCCAGAGTTTCACAACGCCCGCTTCGCCCGGCACGACTTCTGATCTCGTTTCGGTCTTGACCAGTCGCGATGACAATGGTCGCACCGGCCAGAACACCAACGAAACCATCCTCACGCTCGCGAACGTCAACAGCAATCAATTCGGCAAATTGTTTTCCTATCCGCTCGACGGTTATCTGCTCGCGCAACCGGTGATCCTGTGCAACGTGAATATTCCGGGCAGAGGTTTGCACAACGTTGTGTTCGCGGCGACGGAAAATAACAGTGTCTATGCGTTTGACGCGGACAACAATGGCGGCGCCAATTCCGCGCCCTTATGGCACACGAGTTTCATCAATCCATCCGAAGGCATCACGCCGCTGCAATCGGCCATTGATCTGGATCCTTCCAGCTCGCCCGGTTTTTACGGGCCGAACGTGGGCATCAGCGCGACACCGGCGATCGACCCCGTGACCGGCACGATTTATGTCGCCGCAAAGACAAAGGAAATCGTCGGCAACAACACCAATTTTTATTATCGCCTCCATGCGCTTGACGTGACGACAGGCGCGGAAAAATTCGGCGGCCCGGTGGTCATTCAAGGTTCTGTGCCCGGCGTGGGCGACGGATTTGTTTTTCCGGGAACAGTGGCATTCGACGCGTTCAAGCACATGAACCGTCCCGCGCTGCTGTTCGCCAACGGCCAGGTTTTTGTGCTGTTCACTTCGCACCAGGATTATCCGCCTTATCACGGTTGGGTTTTCGCGTATAACGCCTACACGCTCCAGCAAAGCGGCATCTGGAACACGACACCCAACGGTTCCGGTGGCGGCGTCTGGCAAGCCACCAGCGGGCCTTGCGCGGACGTCAATGGCAATATCTACTTCGAAACCGGCAATGGCAATTACGACGCCTTCCATGAAAATTTCGGCGACACGGTGGTGAAGCTCTCAAGTGGAAACGGGCTGCAACTGGCCGATTATTTTTCACCCTGGAACCAGCTCTCACTCAATCTTTCAGACCTGGATATCGGCTCGGCGGGATTGATTTTGCTGCCGGATTCGATGGGCAGCGTCGCCCATCCCCATTTGCTCGTCGCCGGAAGCAAGACAGGCACGTTCTGGCTTTTGGACCGCGACAACATGGGACAATTCAACCCAGACGCCGACTC
>DASRBR010000556.1:0-4511 GCA_035653495.1 Verrucomicrobiia bacterium | reverse complement strand
AAGAGCACCTGCAGGATTTCACCGTCAGCAAAAGCGCCGACGATCGTTCTGGGAATGATGTTCAAAAAGAATTCAGCCACGCCCTGCGGCGCCTTGGCAGCGGCAAGCGTGGATTGAATGTCTTTAATATTCAACTGGCTGATGTCCGCGTTCATTCCCGCGCCAGGACGGAAGACCTTTGCGACCGTCCAGCCGATGCCCAGCGCCAGTGTCGTCATCACTTCAAAATAGATGAAGGCCTTCAGCCCAATGCGCCCGACCCGCTTGAGATTGTCCATTCCCGCGATGCCCACCACCACGTTTGTGAAAATGATGGGAGCGATCATCATCCGGATGAGCCGGATGAAGGCATCGCCGAGGGGTTTCAATTGAAGGCCGAATTTTGGAAAGACTTGTCCAGTGGCCATGCCTAAAACCATCCCAACGAGCACCCAAAAATAAATCTGACAATAGAATGGCTTCCGGCGCATGTGATTGATGGACTGATGTAAACGCGATGCGTTCGATTTGACAAGCAAATGATGAATGGACAGTTGCGAGTGGCACGCCCGCGTTGAGGTCCGAAATCACAACGCCATAATGATCCTATTTTTCTGAACACAGTGAAAAAGGTCCGGCGGAAAGAGGCGGAACTGGATTCGTGCGATGTCTTTACTTCAAAGATGAGTTACTACTCTGCAGCCATGCGAGTCACTCGCAATAAACAATTTTTGCGTGGCGAATAGGTTCAAAAGATCAATTTATTTATTGACATCCAATACCAGCAATCTATTCTGGAAGAGTTCCGGACCTAACTCAGAAGCTATGAGAAAGCTCGCACTGATCATCATTCCTGCCCTCGGATTATTTAACAGCACTTTGTACGCACTCCCGGATTATGACCCATTTGCGGACGCCACCGGAAGCGGCGGCACTTCATACACCGTGGGCGCAAATCTCGTCGGCCAAACCAATGCCCAAGGACAAGGTTGGTCTCTTGCAGGGAGCACAGGCGCCCAACCGGTCATTAGCGCCGGCAACCTGACGGTGTCCGGTCTCGCCTCGTCCGGAGGCAATAGCGTCTCGTATGGCATGGCGCCCAGTTCTCCCACTCCGACCGTTTCCGCGCGGTTTAACCTGGGCTCAACCATCAATTCAGGGACCATTTATTATTCCATGGCCTTGCAGGTGACCAGCCTTGGATCACTCACGACGGGGGGCGCGTTCATAGCGGGGTTCAATAATTCCGCCGGCTCGCAATCTTCAACTCCAAGCACCTTCGCCTCGCGCGTTTACACGCGGCTTTCTGGAACTGGTTTCAACGTCGGCCTCGACCTCAATGGCTCGACGGCAACGCAATACGCAAGTCCCACTTACAATGTGGGCGATACCCTTTTTTTGGTGGGCAGTTACACGTTTGTGACTGGCACGGCGAACGACACCGCCTCCATGTGGATAAATCCCGATTCCTCAACATTCGGCGCGGGGACGGCTCCCGCGAGCACGCTGACTTCTTCGAGCTCTTCGGAAAGTGACATTGCCCAAATCGCGAGTTTTATGCTCCGTGACGGAAGCGCTCTGGAGCCAGGCGTGATTGTTGATGATCTACGCGTCGGCGCAAGCTGGGCCGATGTCACGCCTGCCGTTCCCGAACCAGGCACGACCGTGCTCTGCGGGTTGGGATTTGGCGTGCTGGCGTTGATTGGCTGGTCACGGCGCTCTCGTCAGTGAGTTTGTTAGGTAAGTAGTCTCCAAGCGTTGTGTTTAGCGAAACAAAACGCCTGGTGAAATAGATCGCAGTTTGTCTTCGCTTCAAGGTAACAGGGCGCGCGAGGATATCATAATAGATTAGCAATTTGAGTAAGTCGCTCATGTTAAAAAACCCAGACTTAAAAGGAAATTCCGTTGACACTGCTTCACGACGGAACATAGAGTCTTTCGGTTCCGCTCAAACCAATACCACTCAGCCTATGAAAATGTTCCGTACGTTTCTCTCGGTTGCCGGACTCTCTCTTGCCATCGTTGCCATCGCGAACGCCCAAACCACGTTCACGCTTGATCCGCTCAGTTCTTTTGGTTCACGCGGAGATGGAAGCATCCAGCCGGGTGACACCATCGGAACCAACCCGCAAAGCGGCAACACGATCAACATCAGCGCGCCGACCGCTAACGGCCTGACTTATGGCGTTCAACCGGGCGATCTGGCTGGCGCGACCAATGGATATAACATGCGCGGCATCGCTTACGATCCAGTGTCGGGCAATTTGGTTTTTGTGGATACTCATGAAGGCCAGGGCGGCTCGGCCACCATGGTTCCGAACGCCGCCATTTACATCCTCGATCCCAATTCGGGCCAGATCATCGGCGCGTTGAACACCAACGGGATCGTCGGCGGGAGTTACACCCACATCGTCGCCGGAGTCGGTGATGATGGCGTCGTCTATGTCTGCAATCAAGTCACGAGCAGCAGCGCGGCCGGATTCAAGATTTATAGCTGGCCCACGGCGAACATCAACGCGACCAACTTCAACACACCCCCGACGGTTGTGTTCAGTAACACATTGGCCCCGAGCGACCGGTTGGGGGAGACAATGGATGTTCGCGGAGCAGGCACAAATACTCAAATCCTTGTCGCGTCCGCCGTAGGCGGCACTGGTACGAACGTTTATCTCTTCACCACTGCGGACGGCACTAATTTCACCCCGCATCGTTATTATTTTCCCGGCATTACCACGCCGATGTTCAACGACGGCATCGCGTTCGGCCCCGGAAACACGTTCTTCGCGAAACAGGTGGGCCAGCCACTGCTGTTCTTAAGCTTCGATCCCGTCACCACCAACAGCAGCGCCGCCGGCAGCGTCATCTCCAGTTTTTCGGCGTCTTCCGCCAGCGGCACTGACCCCTTGCTGAATCTCGCGGGCATCGCGGTGGACAACACCAATCACCTGCTCGCCGGTATTGAGGAAATCAGCGGCATTGCGAACGGCGGTCCCGGCAAGGTCTGGCTGTTTGATTTTTCCAATCCATCCAACCAGGCGCCGGCGATTTTGTCTTCACGCACTTACATCCCGAATTTCACCAAGGCGACCGCGACCATGGGTTACCTGCATTTCGCCCCGGGCCGGCTTTACGTGAACGTGGTGAACAATGGCATGCTCGCCAGCACGGTCGATGCCATCAGCATGAGTGCCCCCACGTTTACGCTTCCAGCCGATTATTCCGGCGGCCAGCCCAAAGTGACGGATTTGCCTTCAACCACGCGCGTTGCTGTAGGCCAGACAGCGCATTTCGAAGTGTTCGCCACGCCAGATGTGACGAATTACCAATGGTACACCAACGGCATCGCCATCCCGGGCGCAAACACTTATTTCCTCAATGTTCCCAACGCCCAGACCAACATGTCCGGCACGGTGTACAAGGTGATCGCAGCCAACGCTGTCGGTTCGGTCGAAAGCGTGCATTCGACGCTCACGGTGGTCAGCTCGGGTAGCTATTTTCATCCGGTGTTGCTTTGGAGCGTCCCTGCTACTGCAACGGCTCTCTCAAATCCAACGAATTTTATCACTTCGAACGGCGGTGCCAGCACACCCAACGAACGCACCATCGCGTACAATGCAGTCTCGAACCAGTTGCTGGTGGTTCGAGGACCATCGGGTTTTGCCAACCTCAAAATTTTTGTAGTCAATGCTGATACCGGCCAGACGATGTATTTGCTCAACACGAACGGGATGACCAACAGTCAGACGCTGAACTTGTGCGGAATCGGGGTCGCGGATGATGGGGCGGTTTATGCCGCTTCCGCTTCGACGAGCGACAGCTCTTTCAAAGTTTATCGCTGGCCTGACACGGGCTCGAACACGCTGCCGCAATTGATTTTTGGCGTCAATTCCTCGGCAGGCACCGCCAACCCGGTCGGGGACGTCACCTCGCAGACTTATCGCTTCGGCGATGCGCTGGCCGTTCATGGCTCGGGCAACAATACCGAGATCGTCGTGGACGCTCAAAACAACACCACTTTCGCCGGAATTTTGCGGCCGGTGCCAGATGGGACGATGACCAACTGGACCCAGACCGGTTATGTGCTGCAAAACGTTTCCGGAAGTTACGGCTTTCAGGCGTATGGCACGGGAATTGGCCGCTCGCTGGAATTTGGCCCGATTTTGCCCAGCGCGCTGGGAGGCAATCTGCCCAGCTTCTGGCAAAAACGATACAACACCGCCGGAGCTCCGTTGGCCGGGATGACTTACAATTCAGGCGGCGGCATCGCCGCTCTTTCGAGCACCAGCTCCACGCTGCCCTTCTACACCAACGGCCCGGCTGGCATCAATTTCAGTTTGAATTTGGCTGCCGCTGTTGATTTCGTCGGAGGGGACGCCGCCTCCGGTAGCACGTCTATCCCGGACACATTGGATTATTACGACCTCACCGATCCCACTCAACCGGTTCTTTTAAGCCGGCAGAGTCTGCCAGGAGGGGCTGGTAGCGGCACGCAACATCAACCGAATAACAACGCGGTCGCGCAGGTTGTTTTC